>CAYUPT010000415.1:0-4299 GCA_964446725.1 uncultured Bradymonadales bacterium
GTGCTCGGGTGTTGGAGGTGCGGGCCGTGGTGTTGGTTGGTGCGGTCGGAAATTCAGGAGGATAGATCCGTCGACTGTTTGACACACCAAGGCCCCGGAACATAATCGCCCCCGGACGTGTGAGGGATGCCTATTTTTCGGAGGAGAGCACCGATGAAGATCAGAGATAAGAAGGATTCGGATCACAAGCCGGTTCGCAAGGCGGTGATCCCCGTGGCCGGATTCGGGACGCGGTTGCTTCCCATCACCAAGTCGGTGCCCAAGGAGTTGCTGCCGGTTGTCGATGTTCCGGCGATTCAGGTCGTCGTCGAGGAATGTGTCAACGCCGGGATTGAAGAGGTGATTTTTATCACCGGCCGAGGCAAAGGGGGCATTGAGGACCACTTCGACTTCGACTTTGAGCTCGAGAAGATCCTTGAGCAGCGCGGAAAGGATGAGGAATTGGCCCGTGTTCGGTCGATCAGTGAGTTGATCCGCACCATTGCCGTGCGCCAGAAAAAACCGCTGGGCCTGGGGCACGCCATTTTGTGTGCCCGAGATGTCGTCGAGGACGAGCCCTTCGTGGTGCTTTTGCCCGACGATATCATCGGTACCGAGCCGTCGGTGACGACCCAGCTTATCAACGTCTACGAAAAATACGGCCAGGGCGTCGTCAGTGTGATGCCCGTGCCCGAAGAAGAGGTCTCGAATTACGGGATCGTCACCGGAGAAAACTGGGCGCCGTCGCTGCACCGGGTGCGCACGATCGTTGAAAAGCCAGGGCCCGAGATCGCGCCGTCGAATCTGGGGGTCATCGGCCGCTATCTACTGCCGCCGGAGATTTTCGACTATTTGGAAGATCTAAAACCCGATGAGTCGGGGGAGATCCAGTTGACCGACGGGCTCTCGAAATTGGCGCGTGAGCGAGCGCTCGTGGGCTACGAGTTTACCGGGCGGCGCCACGATATCGGCGATAAACTCGGATTTTTGACGGCCAATATCTCCTATGCGCTAAATCGCGACGGGTTGGGGCCGAAGTTGCTGAAATACCTGCGGAAGAAGGTCGAAGAACTGGAAGGCGAACCCGATGAATGACGGAGGCGTCGGGCTTATTACAAAAGCCGCCGTGGCGGTCTCGGTCTGTGCGTTGTCGGCGTCGATTGGAGTGGCGGTCCAGGCTCAGGGCCCGCCGCTGGAATTGGCATTTGAGGCCGTCGGAGAGGGCGCCGAAGAGCGACGAGACGGCGACTGGACGCTGACTGTGACCGATGGCGGCGTGCAGACGCTTTGCGATGTGCAACGAGAGGGCGAGACGGCGGTGTTTCGCGGCGACGAGCAGACCATCGAGTTATCCGGTCAGGCCCCGTGGCCCTGGCGACTGGTGTGGGCTATCGTCTGGGCGTCGGAGCCCGGTGAGGTACTGGGGCAATTCGACGACGACTGGGGAGCGGAGACGGCGCGCGTGGAGGTGAACGACGGCGAGATCGCCTACTGTTACGGCGACGAGTCTCGGATATGCGTCGATGAACAATTGCGCGCGATCTCCGCGGTGGACGTAGAGGTCGACGGGACCCGCCTGAAATTGGAGGCCACCGCAGACGGGACGCGCCTTCAGATCGTCGAAGACGGTTCACCGGTGGCGCGACTCAGCGCCGACGGTCGCTGCTGAGTTGTCGCGGCGCGGCAGATTATCTGACAAATTGGAGGGTCGTCTCATCGGGGTCGTCGACGGTCACCCGACCGTCATCGCTGTCGTATCGGATGCCGCGACGATCGAGTCGTTCGCTTAATTGTTGAAGCTCGTCGCCGTTTTTGGCGGAGAAGACGACCCGCTGGAGGCCGGCGGTATCGCTGGAGGCCGGCCCGGCGCCGTCGGAATTCCAGATGTTGGCGCCGACGTGGTGGTGATAGGCATTCGACGAGTAAAATCGAGCCGAATTGCCCAGCCGCTGGATGATGTCGAGGCCGATGGCATCGGCGTAGAATTCGTCGGCGTCGGCGATATTCGAGACCTGCAGATGGATATGGCCGATGTCGGTGTCCGTCGGGCATCCCTCGCCGATGGCGTCGCTTCCGTCGCCGGCGGCAAATAGGGACTGCAGGTTGAGTTCGTCGGTGGTCATGGGCACTACGGACTCGCCGTCGGGCGGTGGCCACTCGTCTTCGGGCCGGTCGCAGTAAATCTCGACTCCGTTGTGATCGGGGTCGTCGATATAGAGGGCCTCGCTGACGGAGTGGTCGGCGGCGCCGATGCGCAGGCCGGCGTCGCTGATGCGCGCCAGTGTATTGCCCAGTGCCCTGCGATCGGGAACCCGAAATGCGATGTGGAATAGGCCGGTGGCCTGCTTTTTGGCGGGCTGTTCGACGCCATCGTCGTCGAGCACCAACAGCGGCTGCTCTCCATCGGTTCCCAGCGCGGCTCGATGGCAACCTCGGTCGACGACCATCAATCCGATGACGGATTCGTAAAATGCGATGGACTCATCGAGATCCTGGACCCGGAGCTCGACGCAGTCGATGCCGTCGATAAGGCGGCTGTCGGTCAAGCCCAGGTGGTGTTCGTGGGTCGACATCTCGGATTCCGTTGGGGTGGGGCACGGTCAGTGATCGAACTCAACTCGCAGATCGCTTGCGGTCATTCGCCGGCGGCGCCGCGCAGTTCGGGCCGTTCCTCGGCCGGTTGGACATCTTCGGGAGGGGCGGAAACCCGTTTGCCGATGTCGTCGACATCACGGTCGAAATTGCGTCGGCCCAGCAGCAGAGAATTGGTGACCACGCTGACACTGGAAGCCGCCATGGCGGCAGCGGCGAAGGCCGGGCGCAAAAAGCCGAGGGCGGCAACCGGAAGTAGGGTCGTGTTGTAGATGAAGGCCCAGAAGAGGTTCTGGCGGATCTTCGAGTGAGTGGCCCGCGAGATCTCGATGGCCCGTCGAACCCCATCGAGGGAACCGGAGATAAGGGTCAGATCCGACGATTCGATGGCGACGTCGGTGCCGGTGCCGATGGCAATGCCCAGGTCGGCCTGAGCGAGAGCAGGAGCGTCGTTGATGCCATCTCCGACCATGGCGACGGTGCGCTCTCCGTCGGCCTGAATATCTTTGATGGCCGCCGCTTTGTCGCCGGGGCGGACCTCGGATTTGACGCGATGCGACGGGATGTCGACGCGGTCGGCAACGGCGCGGGCCGTGGAACTATTGTCGCCGGTGATCATCCAGACGTCGATTTCGCGCTCTTTGAGCCAGTCGACGAGTTGAGCGGCGTCCTCTTTGATGGCGTCTTCTACGGCGATCAGACCGTGAAATTGATGCTCTGTGGCCACGGCGACCACCGTCTTGCCCTGCTTTTGGAGCGTCTCTGTTTGATGGGAGTCGATGGAGACGTCGCATATTTCGGCGATCCACGACGGCTTTCCGACGTACCAGGTCTGGTCGTCGACGGTCCCCGAGACGCCGTCGCCGGCGATGCTCTGAAAGTCCCGGCATTGTTCGACGTCGATGCCGCGGTCGTTGGCGGCGTCGACGATGGCCTCGGCGATGGGGTGCTGGCTTGCGCTCTCGAGGCCGGCGGCGATCTGGAGGAGGCGGTCGCTGTCGTCGCTGACCGTATCGGTGACGGTCATCTCGCCGTGGGTCAGCGTTCCGGTCTTGTCGAAGACCACGGCATGGAGGTCGCGGGCTCTCTCGAGGGCCTGGGCATTGCTGATCAAGACGCCCATTTTGGCGCCTTTTCCAGTGCCGACCATCATCGCCGTCGGTGTCGCCAGGCCCAGCGCGCAGGGACAGGCGATTACGAGTACGGCGACGGCCGGCAAGATGGCGGCCATCGGGGCGTCGAAAATGGAGTGGCCGATAAAGGCCGCAATGGCCAGCAGGATGACGGCCGGCACAAAGATTCCGGAGACCCGGTCGACCATCTTTTCGACGTCGGCCTTCGAGGCCTGCGCCTCTTCGACCTGGCGCACGATCTGAGACAGCGCCGTCTCGGCGCCGACGCGGGTCGCCCGCACCAGAAGATGGCCGTCGGTGTTGATGGTGCCGCCGATGACTTCGTCGTCGGTGCTTCGGGTCACGGGCACCGATTCGCCGGTGAGCATCGATTCGTCGACATCGGCTCGCCCGTCGACGACAACGCCGTCGGTGGGGATCTTTTCGCCGGCCCGGATGCCCATGACGTCGCCGATTTCGAGGTCGTCGACGTCGACCTCAATCCAGTCGTCGCCGCGCTGGATTCGCGCCTTTTGCGCCGCCAGATCGAGGAGACTCTCAATGGCCTCGCCGGCCTTGCCCTTGGCGCGGGCCTCGAGCCACTTGCCCAGGGCGA
>CAYUPT010000416.1:0-4271 GCA_964446725.1 uncultured Bradymonadales bacterium
TCCCGACCATTTAAATCGCTGTCATCCGGATTTTACGACTCATTTCTGGGATCGGCGTCTCGAGGAAATCGACGACGGTCGCTTCGCCGTCTACGACCGATCTCTGTCGAAGGTCACCGCCGATTATCTGCGGGTCTTCGACGACGAATTCGATACACTCCTGGGGGCACAGGCCATGTTCCCGGTCACCAGCCGCGACGAGATGCGCGGAATCTCCGGTGACGACGACGTTTTCGGCGAGCCCAACGACCTGGCGTCATTTCCCGACCACGACCTCGAGGGCATCTGGAGACGCCTCACAGATCGCATCCTCGACAGCGAGGAGTATCGCCAACTCTTCGCCGAGGCCTACCCGGAACTGAACGTCGATGACATCACCTTTGTTCAAGTGGCACGGGCGCTGGGCAGCTTTATGTCCGACGCCTTCGGTGTTGCCGATAGCCCCTGGGATCAATTCCTGGATGGCGACGATGAGGCGCTGAGCGATGCGCAGCTTCGAGGCGCCGATTTATTTTACGGCGACGCTCAATGCGCAGATTGTCACAGTGGGGCGCTGTTGACCGACCAGCAGGCTTACAACTGGGGCGTTCCACCGATGACGCGCGGACCGGAGCCCCTCGATAATATGGATCTCGGCGTCGCCCATCGCAGTCATTTTGGCCGCGATGCTCAATTTAACTTTCGGACACCGCCGCTGCGCAATGTGGAGCTGACCGGCCCCTATATGCACAATGGTGTCTACTCGACACTGGAGGCCGTCATCCACCACAAGACCGATCCCGTCGCTGGACTTTGGAACTACAACATCGCGCAACTCAATCCGGGATTTCAGAGTCAGCTCCATACCGGGGTCGCCGAGTTGCAGCGCGTCGAAGACGCTATGGACCTCGACGCGTTGCCGACGCCCAGTCTCTCCGACCGCGAAGTCGCCGATCTCGTGGCGTTTATGGAGTCGCTGACCAGTCCCGATGCGCGTGATCTGACGCATCTGCAACTGGAATCCGTTCCCAGTGGGCTCGAGGTCCCGGAGCGCGAGATTCCGTGAGCGCAGCCAACATAGCATCAAAACGCAAAACGCCTCCCGCCCGAGGGTCACTCGGCGGGAGGCGTGTTTGTGGTTTCGGTGGTCAGTGAAGCCGTTACCAGGCGTTTTCCAGCAATTCTTCGATATCGTCGGCCGTCGCGTCCAGCCCCTCGGGCACATTGGGCATAAAGCCGTCTTCGATGGTGCCTTCTGCGATATCGCGAAGAATCGAGCGGTCGGCGCCGTCCAGGTCCCGGAGCCGGGAGGGCAGTCCGAGGCCGTCGCGGACGTCGGCGACGGCGCTGGCAATGGCCTCCGGTTTATCATCGGCGTCGGCGACGCCCAGGGCGTCGGCCAAAAGGTCGCGGCGGCCGTCGACTCGATCGAAGAGGTAGCGCAGGGCGTCGGGGGTGATGACGGCGTGGGCGATTCCCTGCTGGATGCTGAATCCGTCGCGAAGGGTGTGACCGAAGGCGTGAATCAGCGACAGCGTCGTCGTATCCGGTCGGCCAATGCCGAATTGCACCAGAATCAGCCCTTCGACGATGGTCTCCAGGACCGATTCAGTGGGCTCGGATTGACCCAATTCCAGAAGGCCCTCGCTCATCAGAGCAATGCCGCGGGAGGCGGTGGCATCGGTGATCGGCGTCGAGTGGCGGGTGTAGATCGTCTCCAGTCCCTTGTTGAAGCCGTTCATCGCCGAGCCGGCCAGGATTCGTTTCGGCGTTGTCGCAAATAGCGCCGGGTCGTGGAAAATAGCCGTCGGCATCAGGCGCTTGTCGGAGACACCGCCGCCGGTGGCTTCATCGACCAGCCCGTGCTTCGGAGAGGCGCTGACGCCGGCCACAATCGACAGATCGGCGCCGGCCAGAGTGGTGGGCACGGCGACGATTTTGATCGGATTATCGCCCTTCATTTTGATGGTACCGGTCTGCGCCAATTCGGTGCCGGCGTCTTCCGGGCTGTCATCTCGGGTCGACAGGATGCTGGCGACCTTGCAGACGTCGAGGCTGCTTCCGCCGCCGAGGGCGACGAGGACATCGGCATTGTTGTCGCGGGCCGTCTCCAGGGCGCGGGCCGCCGTGGATAGTCGTTTTTTGGGCGTCGTCTCATCGAAGACACCGGCCAGGCGCTCTCCGAGGCCCTCTTTGACGGGGTCGATGGCGTCCGGGTTTTCGCCGACCTTCTCGCCGGTGACGATCAGCGCTCGATCCAGTCCCTGCCGCTCCAGTTCATCGGAGAGATTGGCGATCGAACCGGTGCCGAATTGAATGACTCCCGGGGCGTATTCAAAACGAAAATCGCGGTGTCGCTCCATGGCATTTCCTCGCATCAAAAAGACAGTAGAGTGATGTTCGCCATGGTTTAACCACAGAGGTCCACGGGTCGACAAGTCACCGATGTCGTCGGTGGTCGAACGGTGCGATTACGAATCGGCAAATGGCGTCGGATCGAAGTCGGGAAGTTCGGCCTCGATTTGGGTTCTCTGTTTTTCGAGTTCCTCGGGAAGCACCAGTTCAGCTCCCAGGTCATCGAGATCCTGGTCGGCTGTAAATCCCGGGGCGTCGGTGGCGAATTCAAAGAGCACACCGCCGGGCTCGCGGCAGTAGATGGACTTGAAGTACAGCCGGTCGTGGACGTCGGTCGGCTCCAGCCCGAATTCCTCCAGGGCCGCTCGAAGCTCCTGTTGTTGGTCGGAATCTTCGACATTGAACGCCACGTGGTGGACGGAGCCGATGCCGATCTGGCCTCGATCGTCGTCGGTTTCCACAAGGTCGATCATCGATGCCGGACCGGCGCCCTGGGCCTGCAACCGAAGGCGGTCGCCGTTGCTGGCCAGTCGCTCGTAGTTCATTACCTCGCGCAACACGGCTTCCGTCGAATAGGTGTCGGCGACCTTCAATGTGACACTGTGGAAACCGCGCAGTTGGTGGCGGGCCTCTACGGGACCGGTCTCCCAGGGCTCAATAGATGGCAATTCGGCGCCGGGATCGGCGACCAATTCGATGCCGATGCCGTCGGGGTCTTCGAGGCGAAGAGCGGTCTCCTGGAAGCGCTGGACGTCATCGAAGGCAATTTCGCGGGCCTTCAGTCGACGCTGCCAGAAATCAAGGGATTCCGGCGCAATTGCAAAGGCGCTATAAGCGGTCTGGCCGGCGCCGAATTGGCCCCGTTTGCGATCGGCATTCCAGCTAAAAAAGGTCATATTGGTCCCCGGCGTCCCCCGCCGGTCGCCGTAGTACAGATGCGGAGTTTCAGGGTCGTCGTGGTTGACCGTGTACTTGACGAGCCGAAGGCCCAGAAGCCGGACATAAAACTCGGCATTTCGCTGCGGGTCGCCGGCAATGGCGGTGACGTGGTGGAGGCCTGGGACTGAAACGGACATCGAGTTCCTGTGGGATAGAAGTCGTTGAACGGGGCGGGATTAACCACCGGCAAAGCGCTCTTTGAATGCCTGGAGGTTGGGCTCTCCGGGCTTGGCGGCGATGGCGAAGACGATACTATCAAAGCGGCCTCGAAACGGGCCATCCAGGGCTTCGCGAAATAATTCGGAGATGACCTGCGGGTCATTGCGAAAGATGCCGCAGCCCCAGGCGCCCAGCACCAGATGGTTGTGGCCGTGCTCCAGAGCGATCCCCAAAACGCGGTCGATGCGCTCGTCCATGACCGCTTCGACTTCGTCTTCTCGGGCCGGGGCGTTGCGTCGGACGCGGTCGACATTGACCGCCGGACTGGTCACGAAGGTCGTGGAAAACGGTTCGTCGAGCAAGGATCCGTCGGCGCGCCGAAACACCGGGACCTCCGGCGAGTAGATCGTCCAGTCGGCGTACATCGGCATGTCGCGCTGCTTTTGATAGGAGTACATCTCGCTTTCCAGAAGCGAGGCGTAGAGTCCGGAGGCCCGGGCAAGCGATTCCTCCTGAGCGCTCGCCCCGCTCAAAAACCCGCCGCCGGGGCTGGTGGCCGACGCGAAATTCAGGGCCATCGGTTCGATGCCATCGTCGGCGAGCCGTCTGCAGGCGGCGATGGTCGTCTCGTTGGTCACCTCGATATCGATGGTCGGCATCCCCTCTGTGCCCTCCGGGATGTCGATGTCGCGCTCCGGCGGATAGTCCTCGGTGTTGGCGCGAAGCCGCTCGAGCCAGTCGTTGATCTCGATGCGCTCGCCGGCCGAATTTTCGTAGAAACCGCGCTCCAGGATCTCGACGGTGTCTTCGGCGATTTCCCGGCGTTGTTGTCGGTTCAT
>CAYUPT010000417.1:0-1815 GCA_964446725.1 uncultured Bradymonadales bacterium
TACGTGTGACGACTTCTGCAAATTTGGACCAATCATGACCAGCTTTGCTCGATTACTTGCCCGGGCTGTCCCGGCCGCGCTGTGCGTCGTTGTGGCTGTGGGATGTTTAACGACATCACAGCAGTCGAGCGAGCCCGAATATATCTCTTCGGAGCAAGCCGCCGAATTAAAGGGTGAGTTTCCGTTTTATGCCGTCGGACCGGTGGCCCGGATCGACGGGCATTATATCGGGCCCGAGACCTATAATGAGGCGATGCGGGAGCGGCTCGAGGAGTTTCCGGATGATCTGCCTCTGCCGCCGCATGTTTTGCGCCCGTCGTTTGGGGAACGAACGACCGAGAGTGTGATCGAGGAGTACCTCGTCGACAGGGCACTCGACGAAGCAGAAATTGAGGTCACTGACGAAGAAATCGAGCAGGCCTACATCGACCGGGTGGAGCGCACGGGAGGCAAAGACGAGTTTGAATACGAAGTCGAACGCAGAGGATTGACTGTCGACGAGATTCGCGAAGACCTGCCTCGGGATGTACGGCGCGAGAAATATCTGGAGATGAGATACGATCTGGAGCCCACCGACGACGAGTCGCGCGCTGAGCAGCGCCGCAGGGCCTACGTGCAACTGCTCGAAGAACTCACGGCCGACGCCGAGATCGAATACCTGGAGGGTAATATCGAAGAAAACGTCGAGCCCTGGGAAGAGGATTCTATCCCAGGATCGTGATTTCGACGGATCATCACCGAACTCCATACCACCAATTGCGAGTCCGGCGGTCCCGGCACGCGATACGGGGAGCGCAGCGACCCGTACTCTGACCGCCACCGATTGCGAGTCCGGTGGTCTTGGCCCCGGCTCGCAATACGGGGAGTGAAACGACCCGTACTCTTACCGCCCCCAGACTCGGATGGGGGTTTCGTCGGATGACTCCATTTTGTCATTCCTCGTCCGACTCCTCGGCCACCAGTTGTGAAAATCGCTGATAGGCCTCAAAGGCCTCGCGGTAGCGGCGCCGGACTTCCAGCACCTGTGCGCGCGTGAAGTGAAAGAGCGGGTCGTCGGCGAGGTCGCCGGAGTCATGCAGGTCATCGAGTCGATCTTCGGCGCTTCGGTAGTCGCGATCAGTGCTCTCCAACAGCGCGCGGTACAACGGGTGGATGGCGCCGTATTCGCGGTATCGCTCGGGGTAGTCGTCGAGATGCTCCAGGGCGCGGGTTCGGACGTCACTGGACTGGAGGGCGGCCACCGCGGGGCGGCGTAGATCTTCGGCGCCATCGGGCCAATGGCGGGTGACCACATCATCAAGCTCCTTGTCAGCGGCCTGCAGGACGTCGATGACGTCCGCTATCGACGGCGGCGCGTCGGTCTTTGAGCCGTCGAGAGCCGCTGTGAATCCCGCGTCATCGAGTATCTTCCGCGTCAATTGCGGTTTGCCGGAAATCCAGACCGCCCGTGCCAGAGCGGCGATCTGTTTCGGTGTCCATCCGTCGGGCCAGTCGTCGAGGTAGGGGCGGGGATCGCCGTAGTCGTCGACGCCGAAATACCAGTCCGTAAAGAACTGGGAACCACTGCCCGGCATCAATACGTCGCGGGGCGCGGAGTACTCCAGAAGTCCGTTGTCGTCGGTATTCAGCGGGGCGTCACCGGCGAAGTCGGCGAGCTGCCGGTGATTCATAAAGAGCAATCCATACAGGTCGTGCGCGCCGTGGATGTCAGCCCGTCGAAGTTCGTCGCGAACGGACTCGATCTGCCAGCTTTCGCGGTATCCCTCGGCGCCAAAGGGCAGAGGGCGTTCGCTTCCTATCAACACCACATCGGCG
>CAYUPT010000417.1:1825-4264 GCA_964446725.1 uncultured Bradymonadales bacterium
TTGGGGGTTGTCGAAAAGGCGTGGACGTGCTCGAAGACGGAGTCGAAGGTCTGGAAGACGGTTCGGACATTGTCGGGCTCCATCTCGTAGAGTTGGACCCATTGGGCGTAGACGCCGCCCGGTTCCAGTCGCTGCCTGGCGCGCTCGAAAAACTCGACCGTAAACAGTGAAGATACGCCGGATATCCAGGGGTTCGACGGCTCGGAGACGATGATATCGAAGGTCTCCGGAGTGTACTCCAGGTAGTTTCGTCCATCGCTTTCGACGAGATTGAGTCGATCGTCGTCCAGTGGCCTGTGATTGACGTGCTCGAAGTGGCGTGAGGCGCCGATCATCTCCGATTCGATCTCGACGACGTCCAGTTCGCCGAGCGGCCATTGCAGGCTGGCTCCGGCGGTGACGCCGCTGCCATAACCGATCATGGCCGCTCGCTCTCCACCGGGTTCGATATCGGGATAGGCGCTTCGTATGACAAAGGGCAGGAGTCCGACCAGAATCTGGGTGGGCATATCGGCGGTGTCGGAGGCCTCGGGCTTGCCGTTGGCCTTGAGCGTCAATGTATCGCCCCGGCGCTCCACGGAGATCGTCGACGTCAATCCGTCTTCGTAAAATAAGATCTCCGGGTCGTGGCGCTCCAGCGCGTCGTCGGACGAAATATTCTGGGCGATTTGGGCGCGGAAGGCGCCCGATGTCAGTCGGGCCTCGTCGAGGGGCGGGGCGGCGACGACCACTCCCGTCGTTACCACTGCGCAAAGCGCAAGCCAGTGAGCGCCGCCGTATCCGTCGCGTGCGATCGTGTCCACGGCAGCCAGCCCCAGGGCGATGGCGATATTGAGGATGACGACGGCGGCAATCGCTCCCTGCAGACCCAGCCAGGGCATCAATACAAATCCGGCGACGAAGCTTCCGATAATGGCGCCGGTGGTGTTGTACGCATAGGCATTTCCGACGTCGGACGCTGTATCCCGGACGCGCTCCGTGACGGCCCGGACCACCAGCGGAAAGCTCATGCCCTGAAGAAAACTCGGCGCAAAAACGACGAGCGCCACCAGGGCGAATTGAAAGAGATAGACCTCGCCGACGTCCGAGACCGGCTGGCGAAGTCGCTCCAGAAGCCAGGCCGGAATCTGATTGAGCGTAAAAAAACTAATGGCGGCACTGGCGGCGACCCCAAATTGTACTGCGGAGAACCAGAAGACGGGGCGCCCGATGCGTTTTAGAAACGGCGACATCGCCGCACTTCCCAGGCCGATGCCCACGAGCACGGCGGTGAGCACCAGCGTAAACGAATAGGTCGAACTCCCCAGCGTCATCAGATAGGCCCGGGTCCACAACACCTGGTAGGCCATGGCCACAGCGCCGGTCAGCCCAAAGGCGATCAGCGACGCTCGAAGTGCCCAGTTCGGATGATCTTCGGCGCGCGATGTGCCGCCGCCGATGTCGGCCAATTGCGAATCATCCAGGTCCTTGGCGTCGCTCTCAGCCGTCGAATCACGCCCGGTGTCGAGGCGCCGAAGCACGACGCCGGTGGCGATAATAAGCGAGCCCAGCAGGATGCCCACGGTGGCAAAGGTGGTATTGGTCGTCGATAGACCAAATTTGGGAAGAAAGACAAATCCCGCCAGAAGGCAGCCCGCGCAGGCCCCGAGGGTATTGGTGCCGTACAGCAGGCCGATATGTCCCTGAAATAACCGATTCCGCTCCGCAACCCACTGGCTAATAAGCGGCAGTGTGGCGCCCATCAGCGTGGTGGGCACGATGAGGATGGCGAATACGGCGGCAAAGCGAAGCAGACTAAAGAGGTAAAAATCACCGATGAAGTGCTCGAATAAAAGCCCGTAGACCACCGGCAATCCCTCGAGCAACAGGGGGACCGACAGTGCGTAGGCACCGACGCTGGCCTCCAGGATGCCGTAGGCGCGCATTTTATCGGTACACCGATCGGCGAGCCTTCCGCCGAGCCAGCTCCCGAGGGCGAGGCCGGCCATAAAGGCCGTGAGCAGGGTGCTGATGGCGAAACTAGTGGTCCCGAAGACCTGTTGAAGCATCCGCGACCAGATGACTTCGAAGACCAGGCTCGAAAAGCCCGAAAGAAAGAAAAATAGAAAGATGATGCGGTACACAACAGGACCGGGGCGGGGGATATTCTCTGTGATGCCGCTCGCGGTTGCGCCTACGCAGGCAACTCGTCGAGCCATCGCCGGGCGTTGGCAGTATCCCTATTTTCGACGGCGCGCTCAAAGGCCCGTGTCGCCACTTCTCCGCGCAATGTCTCGTCGGCCCGCTGGCGGTCGGCAGACAGGGCAGTGGTGGCGACGACATCGGCGGCGTCGTCGAAGGCGGCATCGTAGAGGTGAGCCGACAGATTCCACCATCCGTAGGTCGGTGGAGGAGCCAAGGTAGTGTGGTGTCGGGCCAGCATCGTCAATCTGGAGCTCA
>CAYUPT010000418.1:0-4242 GCA_964446725.1 uncultured Bradymonadales bacterium
TCGGCGAGCGCGATGACGATATCGGGCCTATCGACGACGCCGAAGTGATCGAGGGCGGCATCAGCGGCCGCGTCATCCGACTTCGCCTTCGCGGCCAATATGGCGAGACGGTGATAGAACGCGAACTCAATGTCCGTCGCCTCTTCGGTGGACTTCGAAGTGGTCTCTTCGTCATGGACGTCGAGCGCAATGCCGATGGACATATTCGGGAATTTCAGTTTCGCGGTGCCGGTTTTGGACACGGCGTCGGGATGTGTCAGACCGGTGCCATCGGAATGGCCGACCAGGGTCGTGATCACCGCGACATTCTCAATCACTACTACCGCGGTATCGACGTTCACGAATTGTACTGACCGCGGCGGCCATCAGCAGTCAAACCGGCCAACCCGACACACGGAGTGCGGAGTCCCCATGAGCGACGATACAGAACTCGAAACCAAGGGCTACCGGCGTGTATGCCGCGTCGATGACGTCCCCGAACACATTCCCCGCAAGATTCAATTCGAGGGCCGGGGCGTCCTGTTGTGCCGAGACGACGGCGACATTTTTGCCGTCGATGAGATCTGCCCTCATAAAAACCAATCCATGGAACGAGCCCCCATCGTCGATGGCACCATCGTCTGTCCGCATCACCAGTATCGATTCGACCTTCGAACCGGCAGTTGCAATCGGCGCTGTGCCCCGGTCCAGACCTATCGGGTGCAGGTCACAGATGGCGCGGTCTGGCTCCAGTCGTAACGATACGTTGTTGACTACTGACCACTCTTGACCTTGAAGGCGCCCCCCATTCGTCCTACACGCGTAGGCCGGATTACATCGTCCTAGACGCGTAGGCCGGATTACACCGACGGCTCGAAGTCGCGATCGTCGGTTGCCTCCCGGCGGCCCGGATCCAAGTTCCTTATCCGCCGTACTATCCGATAGCCTTGCGATGGACATCACGGACCACTTTGCGAGCCATGGAAAATATCATGCTGGATACACTTCAAGACGATCAACAGCGAGATGGGGACGACGCACAGCACCCCGGAGAGCGCCCGACGAGTCGCATCTCCGGATTCTACAAAATGTCGCTGCCAGAACGACTGGAATTGCTCGTCGAGCGCGGCGTACTCGACGAACAGGACGTCGCTTTGTTGCGCGGACCCAGTGCCGGTCTCGATGCCGACATGGCCAACCAGATGATCGAAAACACCATCGGGGTCCTGGAATTGCCGCTGGGACTGGGCCTTAATTTCCTGATCAATGGCCGGGACTATCTGGTCCCGATGGCCGTCGAGGAACCGAGCATTATCGCCGCCGTCAGTCACGTCGCCAAGCTGGTTCGAGAGGCCGGTGGCTTCGAGGCCCAGTCCGAGGGCTCGACCATGATCGGTCAGGTCCAGGTCGTCGGCTGCGACGACTGGCAACAGGCCCGACGTGCCGTCGACAACGCCCGCCCTCAGCTCATCGAACGCGCCAATGACCTTCACCCCAAAATGGTCGAGCGCGGCGGCGGCGTCCGCGATCTCGAGCTTCGCCTCATCGACAAGGGCGACTACCGCAAGATGCTCGTTGTCCACATCCTGGTCGATACCTGCGATGCCATGGGCGCCAATCTCATCAATACCGTCGCCGAGGGCATCGCTCCGCGCATCGAGGAATTGACCGGAGGTCGGGTCTTTTTGCGGATCCTCAGTAATCTTGCCGATCGCCGAAAGGTCAACGCTACCTGTCGCATCCCCATCGACGACCTGGAGTGGAAGTCGTATTCCGGGCGCGAAGTTGCCGAGGGTATCGAGCTGGCCAGCCAATTCGCGGAAGTCGATCCATACCGAGCGGCCACCCATAACAAGGGCATTATGAACGGCATCGGCGCCGTCGGAGTCGCCACCGGCAACGACTGGCGGGCGCTGGAGGCCGGTGCCCACGCCTACGCCGCACGCGACGGGCAATATCGACCGATGGCCACCTGGCATATCGAAGACGATCACCTGGTCGGACGCCTGGAGCTCCCGATGGCCGTCGGCACTGTCGGAGGCTCCATTCGACTCCACCCCACAGTGCGATTGGCTCACAAAATACTGGACGTCGACGGGGCCGACGAACTGGCCGAAGTCGTCGGTGCCGTCGGTCTCGCCCAGAATATGGGCGCTCTCAAAGCTCTGGCCACCGAGGGCATCCAGAGTGGCCATATGTCACTTCACGCCAAAAGCGTCGCCGCCACCGCCGGCGCCACCGACGATGAACTCGACGAAGTGGTCCGCCGCCTCATCGATGATGACGACGTCAAAGTCCACCGCGCCCGTAAAATTCTGCGCGACATGCGGTCCTCCGACCAGTAGTTTTCGCAGACCTCTTTATTGCCTCCGGAATCATGATGAACGACGCCGTCCCACAGCCGGAATCGAAGATCCAGCCCATTCGCGTCATCGAGCAACACGACCATCACCGCCGCGAAGCCAAAGCAGGAGGCGTCGACGACCTCGTCGAATTTCGCGCATTTTATACCCGGGACGTACTGCTATTTGGCGCCGTCGCCGGCCCCACCGACGGAACGCCGGTCATCCTCCTTCACGGATTCCCCGATTTCTGGCTCGGCTGGGCCCGCCAGATCCGACCCCTCGTCGAGGCCGGTTATCGCGTCATCATCCCCGACCAGCGCGGCTACAATCGAAGTGAAAAACCGCCGAATATCGAGGACTATCACCTCCCGGAACTCGGTGGCGATATCATCGACCTCATCGATATCGCCGATCTCCAACGCCCTCATCTCGTCGGCCATGACTGGGGCGGTGGCGTCTCATGGTGGCTCGCCGAACACCACCCGCAGTCTTTTGAGACGGTGACCGTTCTCAACTGTCCGCATCCCGACATATTGGGGCGAGCGTTGATGTTGGATAACCCCCGTCAAATGCTTCGAAGCTGGTATATCGCGCTATTTCAGATGCCTGCCGTCCCCGAGTTTTTGGCCCGTGTCGGTGACTGTCGGCTCCTGGAATTGGCACTCCTCAGTGCAACGGATGATGCTTTCAACGACCGGGAACTCGCCATGTATCGCGACGCCTGGAACCAGGATCGAGCTATCTCCTCGATGCTCCACTGGTATCGCGCCGCCGGGCGGGCTACTTTTTCCAGTTCTGACCAACAACGCCGCTCCTCGGGGTCCGGCCCCCGAATCGAAGTGCCGCTCCAGATCATATGGGGCGAACAGGACAAAGCCCTCGACCGCTCTCTCGTGGAACCCTCCGCCGCTCTGGCCGCTAATTCCGACATTACATGGATGCCCCAGGCGACGCACTGGGTTCAGCGGGACTCTCCACAACAGGTCAATCGCCGACTACTGGAAATTTTTCGCAGTGCTGACACGGCGTAACTGCGCAATCTGAATCTGCGATATATCTCGGGGCTCTCGCCGCCAGACTGCCGATCGTGGTGTCGATGTCTTGCTAACCACCCTGCGTTAATTGTGAATCCGACGGCCTCGCCCCGGCACATTTTCTTCCCTCGCCCAGCCGCGCCGACTCTGCCCTTTGCCGGGAAGCTCTCCGCGCTCCCGCCTTTTCCGATCGTGATTTAAATAACTGATCGAAATAGTCCTACACGTACCAGGTCGAACGACCAGTCGGGGGGAATTTGGGTTCGGTCGCGGTGAATCTGGTAGTGACACTGGCGCA
Organism: uncultured Bradymonadales bacterium; assembly: GCA_964446725.1. GTDB lineage: Bacteria > Myxococcota_A > Bradymonadia > Bradymonadales > Bradymonadaceae > SLJM01. The sequence goes on from CAYUPT010000418.1 coordinate 3,657, forward strand.
CATGACGGAGTCGGGCTGTCCTCGCGTGGATTTGTCGGATGGAGTGGAATCCGATCTCAGGCCCGGTGTTTCACTGGCGTTCGTCCTCTGACACCATGTCGCGAAGGCCGCTTTGTTGTCGATCTCGAAGTTCCAACGTGATCGACGAACTCGAACGCCTATTTAGCTTACAACGCTCCTTTACCACCGACTCAAGGTCTGTGGGGTCGAATAACCTCGGCTATGCAATGCCTCGAGATCCCCGGCGCCATCGCTGATTATCCCTGTCCGCCAGCTCCGAAGTTCTGCGGCCCCGAAAAGGCCCCGATATGCCTTGTGCTATCGGGGAATATGCCTTGTGAGCTAACAACCGATGGCCCCCACAAACACTCTGTGGCGGGCTTGCCCCGCCGCAATCTCCCGGCGGTTTCGCTGAACACGCTGACAAGACTCTTGGCGCTGGACGTCCGACAATTGAATTGAATGGTACCTGTGCTCATCGGTGGCCTCCGCCTTTTTTGACCGCTTCTAAGATCCATTGACACCATGTCACGGAGGCCCTTTTTTGACGATCTTGCAGTTCTAACGTGATCGACTAACTCAAACG
>CAYUPT010000419.1:0-4234 GCA_964446725.1 uncultured Bradymonadales bacterium
TGAGGATACACCATACCGAATGCTCCGACCAATTCAAACGCTGGGATTCCCAGATCAGCACAGGGTTTGCGTACCGGCACCGGCCCTATTGATCGATAGCCTCCAGAAGCACGCGACATCGCCGGACATCGGCACTCCCGGCGTGAGCGTCGGCGTCGATTACCGCCTGTAGGTGGCGCCGGGCCTGGTCGGGACATCCGGCCTTGAGCAACGCCTCGCCCAGCCGGGTCCTGACACCGAGTTGCTCGTCGTCGAGTTCCAATGCCAATTCAAGGTGCTCGACGGCCGTCGAGAATCGATACTCCTCCAGGGCAATATCGCCGAGGATGAGGTGCGTCAGGCTTCGCTCCTCATCGAGGGCCAGAATCCCCCGCCCGGCGATTTTGGCCTTGTCGAACTGACCGTTGCAATACAGGCGATACGCCTGGGCCTCCAGTGCTGTTAGCTGGTCGTCGTCGACGCCAAATATTTCGGCCATCGTATCGCCATCGCGAACCCGCCCTGCGAAATGCCGAACGGCCTGCCGCTGGCCATCGTCGAGCTGCTGTGTTGGTTCTTCCATCTTCCACTCCTGCTGTCATCAATTCTCGGCCGTCGAAAAATTGCGCGTTTCCCTTTTATACCCGCATATTCTGGATCACCGCTTTTTGGGTATCGTGGATCGCCTGCTGAAACTGGCTGATCATCTGAAACATCTGATTCATCTCCTGGAGCTGTTGTTGGACCATGGTCATCATCATCTGCCGGTCTTCGGGGTCCATATCCTGCAGTTCTTCGTAGTAGGCGTTGGGGTCGTTACTCATCAGATTCATCATCTCCTCCGGAGTACGCCCGTCGATTTCACCGCCGCCTCCGGAACTGGAGGTCCCCTCGGAGCTGGCGGTTTCCCCGGAACTGGAGGAGCCTTCCGTCGATGACGGACCGTCGCTCGAAGAAGTCCCCGAACTGCCATCGATTTTACCCGCCTTCGATGAATCCGTCGACATATAGGCTCGCGGCTCGAGTCGCTCCATCCCCTCGGCGGCACCCTGGGTGTCGACCTCGACGTTGACGGGCTCCCAGGAGGGCTTGGCGTCCTCGACGTCACATGAAACTTGAGCAGTCCCGTAGCTCTCGTATGTCCCGTGGATGGTCTGCCGCAGATCGGAGATCATACTCTGCAATTCATCAGCATTGTCGGCACTGGCTACCGCCCCGTATTGCGACGTATAGTATCCGTCGGCATCGGAAGCCATCTCTTGTATGGACGCCTCAAAATCAGCGAAATCGCGTTCAAGTCTCATGATCGCATCTTCTAGTTCCAACTTCCGTTGTGGATCGTCAGTCAATGCAACCTGTTGTTGGAGGTCCGCAATACGATCATCCATGGCGTCTTCAACTCCATGGATGTGCTCCTCGAGATAGCTCGCGTCACCAAAGGTCTCTCCTCCTGTGGTAGGCTGTGAATTATAGTTAATTTCTGTGGTCATCGTCGCTTGGATCTCGGTCATTTCGTCCTCCAGACGGATTGTCCGTCATCCGGTGAATGTAATCGTCGTTGACACTGCCACTCCTCGGGCCCACCGCCGCATCGTCGGTGGCCCACATACTTATTGTCGACGAATGGAGGTGGGATTTTGCGTATTTTTTTATTTTTTCTGTATCAGACCACCGCTGGACTCCGAAAAAACGGCCGCATCCCCCATCATTTCAGGGGGATAACGGATTCCCGCTCTCACCGCCTGATTTGTGCCGTGGCCTTGGCCTCTGATCACAGCCCCGTTATCAATGGGGTCGACAATGATCAGCCAAGCCCCCGGTTGCGGGGCCACTACCATCGGGTCGAATCGTGAAAGAATATAAACTCAACCGCCCCTCGGCAGCATCGAGCTCCCTGGATTATGAAAACGACCTCAACGAACAGCAGCGCAAGGTCGTCAAAGCCGGTTCCGGCCCCCTTCTGGTGATCGCCGGCGCCGGTTCGGGCAAGACCCATACGCTGACCTATCGCATGGCGCATCTCGTCGAGCGCGGCGTCGACCCCCAGAATATCCTTCTTTTGACCTTTACCAATCGCGCCGCGCGCTCGATGACCGGTCGGGCCTCGACGCTGGTGGGACTGAACGTCAACCGACTGTGGAGCGGCACCTTTCACTCCACGGCCAACCGCATTTTGCGCCAACACGCCGGGCGTCTGGATTATCCGACCGACTACACAATTATCGATCGCGAGGACGCCTCGACGCTGATGAAAGCCTGCATCAGTGACGCCGACGTCGAGAACCTCCAGAAGCGATTTCCCGGCCCCAAGTTATTGGTCAATGCCTTTAGCTTCATTCGAAATACGGACCTGACTCTCCCGGAGGTATTGGACGATAAATATCCCTATTTTGCCCACCTCCGAGAGCCCATCGGACGGATTCTCAATCTGTACGAGCGGCGCAAAAAGTCCATGGGCCTGATGGACTTCGACGACCTGCTGACGAATTGGCATCGCCTCGTCGACGAGCACGACGACATCCGCCAGCAGCTCTCCGCCCAGTTCGAACACGTGTTGGTCGACGAATACCAGGATACCAATCATCTGCAGGGACTTATCGTCGACGCCATGAGTTCGGTCCACGGCAACCTGATGGTCGTCGGCGACGACTGCCAGTCGATTTACGCGTTTCGCGGCGCCGACTACCGCAATATCCTCGAATTCCCCGATCGCTACCCCGACTGCCGCGAATTTCGCCTCGAGATCAACTACCGCTCCACCCCGCAAATTCTGGAATTGGCCAATCAATCGATCTCCTACAACACCGACCAATACGACAAGACGCTTCGCGCTCACCGACCGGAGGGCCCGATGCCGGCCCACGTCCACCTCAAAGACGCCAATCAGCAGGCGGCCTTCGTCTGTCAACGCATCCTGGAACTCATCGACGAGGGATTGGAATTAGAGGACATCGCCGTATTGTACCGCTCCCACCACCACTCGATGGAATTGCAGGTCGAGATGACCCGCTGCGACATCCCCTTTGTGGTGCGCTCCGGACTGCGCTTTTTTGAGCAGGCCCACATCAAAGATGCCCTGGCGTACCTGCGATTTCTCTTCAATCCCAAAGACGAGTTGTCCTTTATGCGACTCGTCCAGCAGTGGTACGGCATCGGCCAGAAACGAGCCGGCGACATCTGGATGTTTTTGAGCAGTCAGCCCGATACCCTGGCGGCAATAGAAAACGAGCGCTTGCGCGACAACATGCCGGGCCGGGCCGCCACCTCCTGGCGACCGGCCTCCGAACTCCTCGCCGAATTGCGCCAGATGCGCATCGCCGAAAGTCCCGACGCCCTGCTTTCGGCGATGCTCGACAGTGACTTTGTCGACTACATCCAGTCCAGCTACGAAAATGCCGACAATCGCATCAAGGACCTGGAGCAGCTGGCCAATTACGCCGCTCAATTCGAGTCACTCGATACCTTTCTGGGCGAAATCAGTCTCCTATCCGGCGTCTCCGGCCAGGAAATCGGCGTCGGCGAGGCCGACGACGACCAGTATGTCTGTCTGAGCTCCGTCCATCAGGCCAAAGGTCTGGAGTGGTCGGCGGTCTTTATTCTGAATCTGGCGCACGGCGAATTCCCCCATCGCCGGGCGCTCGAAGACGACGACGGCATCGAAGAGGAGCGGCGTTTATTCTACGTGGCGACCACACGGGCACGCGATGAATTGTACCTGTGTCACCCCTTTACTCGGTCCAATCGCGGATCGTCGGGGCCGGTGGTCCAGCGGGAATCGAAGTTCGTGGAGGAGATCATCGAGGACTGCGAAAAAGAGGGCTCCGAATTGCCATTCGAGCAGTGGAGTATCACCGGCTGATCTGTAGCTTGACAGTCCCCCCGGTCGGCTGCATCTTGTCCGCAGATCTGAACTCGTTTGAACTGTTCAACTCCATACCGACCCCCGACGTGGAATCCGATGTTTAGCCTCCCGCTGCTGATTGTCATTTGTGCCGCTCTTGCCGCCACCGGGTTGACGGCACTGGCTCTTCGCTTATTTTTCCGACTACTCGATCCCAATGCCAGCTCGGAGCCGGCGATCTCGCGCGATCCGACGGCCGGCGCCGAATCATAGCGTCATCTCACAATTATTGATGGTTTCTCCCGGGAGATTTCGATGAGTCTTGATGCCAGCCAATTGCGCGGTGCATTCACCGCTCTGATCACTCCGTTTTCGGATGACGGGGCCCTCGATATCGCGTCACTTCGCGGTCTC
>CAYUPT010000420.1:0-4230 GCA_964446725.1 uncultured Bradymonadales bacterium
AGATGATCGAAGACCTGACCCTGGAGTACAACCGGGCCCGTCAGGCGCAGATTACGACCGAGATCGTCGAGATCGTCAGCGGTGCTGAGGCCCTCGAGGGTTGAGCACCGACGCCGGAACACCGAATCACTGAGAGACGACACACAGCTACGAACACCCGATACAGGAGTCGAAGCATGGCCGCAGAACCGGTGAATACGAAACAGCAATCAGAAGGGGCGAGCGACGTCGGATCCGTCCAGCAGGTCATGGGGCCGGTTGTCGACGTGGCATTTCCCACCGACGCCGTTCCGGAATTGATGACGGCGCTCAACGTGACGAACCCGGCGATTTCGGACGCCGAAGACAATCTGGTGCTCGAGGTCTCCCAGCACCTCGGCGAGGGCGTGGTTCGCACCATTGCCATGGATACCACCGACGGCCTCGTCCGGGGCATGGACGTGCGCAATACCGGCGAGCCGATCAGTGTGCCCGTCGGCGAAGAGGTCCTGGGACGGATTCTCAATGTCACCGGTGACCCGGTCGACGAGTTGACGATCCTGGAACTCAACGACGGCGAAATCGTCCGCGGCATGCTGGAAGACGAAAGCGACACCTCCTATACGGTGCGCATCCGCGACGACGAAGATCTGCGCCATCTCGAAGAGCGCAAGATCTCAAAGACCAATGTCAGCGAGATCAAGGAGCTGGAGACCGACGAAACGCTCCCGATTCACCGCGATGCGCCGACGTTCGAGGAACAGTCGACGGTCAGCGAGGTCTTTGAGACCGGCATTAAAGTCGTCGACCTTCTGGCACCCTATGCCGAGGGCGGCAAAGTCGGCCTCTTCGGCGGTGCCGGTGTCGGCAAGACCGTGCTGATTATGGAGCTGATCAACAACGTCGCCCTCGAGCACGGCGGCTACTCGGTATTCGGCGGAGTCGGGGAGCGTACCCGCGAGGGCAACGACCTGTACTTCGAGATGATGGAGAGTGGCGTCCTGGGCATCAACGGCGACTGGGAAAACTCCAAGGCCGCTCTGGTCTACGGCCAGATGAATGAGCCGCCGGGAGCCCGTGCCCGCGTCGGATTGTCGGCGCTGACGATCGCGGAGTACTTCCGCGATATGCAGGGCAAAGACGTCCTGCTGTTTATCGACAATATCTTCCGCTTTACCCAGGCCGGCTCCGAGGTCTCGGCGCTTCTGGGACGAATTCCGTCGGCCGTCGGTTATCAGCCGACGCTGGCCACGGAAATGGGCGCCCTCCAGGAGCGGATCACCTCCACAAAGCAGGGTTCAATTACCTCGGTCCAGGCCATTTACGTGCCGGCCGATGACCTGACGGACCCCGCTCCGGCGACGACCTTTGCCCACCTGGATGCGACGACGGTCCTGTCGCGACCGCTCTCCCAGCTCGGCATTTATCCGGCCGTCGATCCCCTGGATTCGACGAGCAATATGCTGTCGGAAGACATTGTCGGCGAAGAGCACTACGATGTGGCCCGCCGCGTCCAGGAGACACTGCAGCGCTACAAGGAGCTGCAGGACATTATCGCCATTTTGGGCATGGACGAATTGTCCGATGAGGACAAAAAGACGGTGGCCCGGGCCCGTAAAATTCAGCGATTTTTGTCGCAGCCCTTCCACGTCGCCGAGCAGTTCACCGGCACGCCGGGAACCTACGTCAAGCTCGAGGACACCATTGCCGGCTTCAAGGCGCTCGTCGACGGCGACGTCGATGATCTTCCGGAGCAGGCCTTCTATATGGTCGGAACCCTCGACGAGGCCCGCGAGAAAGCTCAAAAGCTGGCCGACGAATAATCTACGCCGCGCTCCCGATCGCCGAATCCCTGTGCCGACCGACTGGCCGGCACAGGGCGAATGCAGGAGCCCAAGGACACACCGATGGCCGAGAAGTTGGAATTGGAAGTCGTAACCCCTGAACGCGCCGTGCTCAGCGAGCTCGTCGACGATGTCGTCGTTCCCGGCGAGGATGGGGAGATGGATATTATGCCCGGTCACCTGCCGCTGTTGACGATGGTCGACGTCGGGCAGATGACGATTCGCAAAGACGGCGAAGAGCGGCATTTTCTCATCGACGAGGGCTATGCCGAAATCGTCGACGATCGGGTCACGGTATTGACCGAATCCTGTGAGGGCGTCGACGATATCGACATCGAACAGGCCCGGCATATTCTCGAGGAGACCCGCGACGAGTTGCACGAACTCGAGGAGTTGTCGCAGACCGAAAAGGTCGAAGAAGAGCTCTTCGACAAGCACCGCCAGGCCCTGCGCCGACAGCGCCAGCGGCTGGCGTTTGCCGAAGAGGAATAAAAGACTGAGAGCCACAACGAGCAACGCTGCCGGTCGATGACCGGCGACACGGCGGACTCCCCTCGGGGAGTCCGCTTTTTTATTCGCCTATCAAGGAATGACCTGACAGGTATTGGCGGCGTCGCAGATCAATCCATCACAGCATTCGTCGTCGGATTTGCACTCTTCGCCGACGTCAGAGCAGCACTCGCCGCAGTCGATCGTACCGCCGCAGCCGTCGGAATGGATACCGCAATCGTCGGCGATATCCTGGCAGGTCACTTCCTGACAATCGGCCTGCACGCAGGATGTCAGGTCGAATAGCAAATACACCAATGCCTTTTCCTGGCCGGACATCTCGTCGTCGGTACAGCCGTCGGGAAAGGGATCATAGACATCGGCACCGCTTCCATCGGCCATGTGCAGGTCGCTGTAGACGACGCGACCGCACTCGTCTTCCTCGTCGGCGCCGACGGGCGTGGTAAACGAGAAGTACAGATCCTGTTCTTGTCCGAAGCGATCGGAGTAGATCCAGCGGCGGGCGAAGTTGTCATTGATAGAGCCGACGTTATTCCAGATATCCCACAACACGAGCTGGTCGTTGTCGTCGAGGCCGTCAGTTTCATCCATCCAATCGAACATGGTCTGACCACTGTCAAAAGTGGTATCGATTTCGGCCTGAACTTCGATGCTACTTGAAAAGCCCTGCCAGTCGGCGACGTCCTGGAATTCGTCAGGGCCCTCTTCGAGCCACACCCGATGCTGGTCGGTCAGAAAGGCCCGGCCGCCGATATCGGCGAAGTCCCGAAGGGCGTCGCGGGCCTCCACGGAGGGCGTCGAAGAACCGTAGTCGCAGGAGTGCATGACGATGTCATGGTCCGCCAATTCATTGACGTCATCCCACCAGGCTCGGGCCTCCGTAAAGTGTTGACCGCCGTTGACATTATCGGCAAAACGATCCGTTCCATCGTCGCCGGCGTACAGCGTAATGCTTCCGTCGTCGGGTTCGGTGGTGAACTCGTCGATGTCGACGCCGATTTTGCGGATCAGACACTGCAGGGCGTCCCAGCCGCCGGTGGTGACGGCGATATCCGGGATATTGCCCTGGGAACTATTTTGCGGAAGCCGCGTCAATTCGGAATCGACGTCGTGGGGCTGGCATGGCGATATCTCAGCGATTTCGACCTGGCGGCGCCACTTGCCGGTCTGGATGACCAGTGGAATATCCTCGCCGACGGGGACGTCGCGGAGCTGAAAGTGCCCGGTGTGATCGGTGGCGGTCTCGACAAGTGGGTTGCCGCTTATCATGCCCGCGCATTGCTGGCATGAGGCGCCCTCGTCGAGCGGTTGGACCGGGGCATTGGGGACGTATACCGAGACATTGGGCAGAGGAAGTTCGCCGGAAGGGATGGTCACCGTTCCGGAAATCGACGTCGTCGGCTCGGCGTCGCCACATTCGACCTGGTCGCATTCCAGATTGTCGCAGGGATCCTCTTCGGGCTGGTCTTCCCCGTCGTTGTCATTGGAGGCGTTGTCGTTTTCGGAGTTTTCGCCATCGCCCGCGCCGTTGGCGTTCAATGAGTTGTTGTCGTCGGAGTCGTTGGGCGATTGATTGGCCGTTTCAGCGTTGTCGTCGGCCGGAGCGCGATCTCCGACGACATCGTCGGTACAGCCTGCCAGGGTCAGAGCCGACAGTGCAGCGATGATGCCGGCTCGACGTAGACGTCGACATACGGGGGGTGAACTTCGATCAGAGCGGCCTGCAGTCATTGTCGCGTCCTCGTTAGGGAGCCATGCTGACGTCGTGCTGTCTGTATTCCGTGGGGAGCTATATTAGAGCACGCCTCCCGGGGTATCAACGCTAATGAGCGCCGGGCTCGGAGTATCGTTGGTTGCTGCATGACGAGCCCATCGACTGCTCGCTTTACTGCGGTCG
>CAYUPT010000421.1:0-4221 GCA_964446725.1 uncultured Bradymonadales bacterium
GTTAAATAGCGGTAGCGCTCCATGATGGCTCCCGTGTTGGAGGCCCGAGGGCGATGGCCCAGAACGGCTGGGTACCGCCGGTTAGACCAGATCAAATAATTCGGCGTGGATCTGAGTGTGGGAAATTCCGACCTCCAGAAGGGCCTGTTCGACGTTGATGAGCATCGGCATCGGCCCGCACAAAAGGTAGTGGTGTCGATCGGGAAATGACGGCAAGTTCTGTTCGATCAAATCGGCGTCGACAAATCCCGTGGGCCCATCCCAGTCGTCAGGGGGATTGGTCAAGACGTAGGTGGTCTCCAAGAACGGGTGGCGGGCTTTCATGGCTTCGATTTCGCGCCGAAAGGTCAGGTTTTCCAGTCTGTTGGCCGCAAAGATCAGGCGCACCGGTCGGGGATCGGCGTAGTCGTCGAGAGTTCGGAGCATGCTGATTAAGGGCGTAATGCCGACTCCCCCGGCGATAAAGACGTAGCCCGCAGCCGGGTAGCGCTCGAAACTGAAGGCTCCGTAGGGGCCGTCGATATAGGCCGTAGAGCCGATCTCCACATTGCCGACGTGTTCGGTGTAGTCGCCGAGTTCTTTAATCGAGAATTCGACGCCGCCGTCTTCCAGGGCACTTGAGGACATCGAAAAGGGATGTTCCTCGATGGCAAACGGCGCTCCCCACAGCCGGACCCAGGCAAATTGACCGGCCATGAATTCGAATCCGTCGTGGCCCTCGGGCTCACAGCGAATCGTCCACACATCGCCTCCCTCGTCGCGAACGTCGGTAACCGTCCAGGGATTGTTGCGCATCTGCAACGGCTTGAAGATCCGTATATGCAGCAGCACTGCGACGGAGGCGGCGACCATGAAGGTCCACAAAATCTGTTGCCACAAAAACGCGATGTAGTGGCCGACGCCGATGACATGGCCCAGGGCAAAGCCGAGCGTCACAATGGCTAATGTGCCGTGGAGCAGGCGCCAGATCTCGTATTTGAGCCCCAGTGCCTTTCGCCAGATCGATGTCGCGATCAACGCCACCAGCGCCAGAAAACTGATGGTGGCAAACCAGACGCGAGGCGGCTGTTCGATGAGGTACAGAATCTCAAATGACCGATCGCGCCACAGTATCAGGACCGGGTGGGCGACGATGATGCCGAAGGCGGCTATCGATATTTCGCGGTGGAAGCGAAAGATGACGTCCAGTCCGTAAGGAGCCTCGATGGGACTGAATCGGGCCGTCAGAAAAAATTGCAGTCCCAGCATCGCCAGTCCCACAAAACCGAGGGCGACGCTAAATTCGGTCATGAAGTCGCGGCCCGCCGGCCGGGGACCGATAAAGATCACAAAGAGGGGTAGAAGCGAGATGAATACGTACATGCCCAGCCAGAATGCACCTTGTATAAAATGCTTCATGACCGCCGTTCCCCCCGAGAGTTGAACTCGCTAACCGGTCTGCGACGATGGCCGGCCGAATCGCATGGAGTCCTCGTGGTCTCCGGCAATTCGACAGCCCGCCATCCCTTGTCGTCAGCCCACAGATAAACTTCGACGACCTCCGGCATTTAACAAGGTCGGCGTCCGAACGAGTCGGGGATTTGTCGTTGGTCGAGCGGCCGCGATCGCAGCGGTGAGCGGTGGGACGAGCTTCGACTGTGGGATGCGCGGCGTCGGTGGAGCACAAGAACGGGGCTGCAGCTCGGCGGAGTTTGCGCGTGTGATATCAGCGCCGGGATTGTCGAAGTCCCGGCAGTCGGTTACGGTATCGCGTCGAAAACGTATGAATGATGAGGTGTCGCGATGGACCGGCGGCGAATTGCGGTTCGCCCTGGGACATCACTGGTAGTGAGGTATGGCGATGAGTAATAGTGTGCATCTGGCGGAGGCGATGTTGGCAGCGATTGTCGTTGCAATTCTGGCCGTCACGCCGGTGGCTGCCGAAGAACAGGACGGTTCGGTCAACGGCGACGCCGGCGATGAAGAGCCGCAGGTCGTGGAACATCAACTCGACGAAGGCGAAACGCTGGGAACGGTGGCCATCGACTACGAGGTCAACGTCGTCGACATCATCGAGTGGAACGAAGTCGACGACGTCAGCGAGGTGGGCGCCGGCGATGATGTCGAAATTCCAGTCGGCGATGAGCGCGCTGAACCCTCCGGTCCCCAGCCGGTGGTCCACGTTGTCAATCGCGGCGAGACCTTCGGCGGCGTCGCCGAGGAATACGGAGTTCGCTCCTCGCAGCTGCAGCAATGGAATCCGGGGGTCAATCCCAATCAAATGCAGATCGGCGAGCAACTCCAGCTGCATGTGCCCGGATCCGACGGCGATCCCGTCTCCTGGGGCCGTGCCCACGATGGTCGTCTGTACAACGGCATTGCCATGCAGAGCAGCCCCGGGCTGTACGTTCGCAATGTCTCGCGGGCGTACGGAACGGAACAGACCATCGACCTATTGCAGTCCGCCGGTGCCGACGTGCAGGCTCGCTGGCCCGATGCCCCGGAGTTGGTGGTGGGAAGCATTAGTTTGCGAAACGGTGGACCGATAAGGCCGCACCGAAGCCACCAGAGCGGGCGAGATGCCGACCTTTCGTATTATCACCGCGGGAACGTGGAACTCGACGACTTCCGGGATATGTCTCCGGAGATTTTCGATGCCGTCAAAAATTGGCATTTCTTCATGACCTTGATCGAAACCGGGGAAGTGGAGTTTATCTTTGTCGACTACGAACTCCAGGAGGTCCTCTACGAGTACGCCCGCTCTATCGGGTACGGCGAGGAGGAACTCGAGGAGATCCTGCAGTACCCGAGCGGCCAGGGCGTTCCACTCGGTATTATTCGCCACGCCAGCGGCCACGAAAACCACTTCCATATTCGGTTTCGGTGTACCGATACCGATCAGAATTGTCGGTGACACCGCAGTCGGTGCCGACGTGAACCAACGGCCACCTGTGTTCATCATCGGCTCGATTCGGTACTATCGCACCATCGGAGTTTGAACGCCGATTCATCAATGCTCGATGGTGCCCCCCAGACCGCGAAAATGAATGGCAGACGAGGAGAAGATATGACCTGGATCGATACTGAGTACGAGCGCACATTCACTGTAGAAGCCTCCGGCGAGGAGGTCGCCGAGTTTCTGAGTAATCCCTCCGGGCTGCGTCACTGCATGGCGGACTTGGAGCGCGCCGAAAAGATCGATGAACAGACCTGGCAGTGGGTGCTCGAGGAGGTCGGGGCCAAAAATATTACGTTCCAGGGCGACTACACGGTGCGCTACGGCCGCGACGGCAAGCGCGTCACCTGGGAGAGTGTCGGCGATGGTACGATGCGCACCGAGGGAGAGGCAATTGTCGACGAGATCGGAGACGAGCGGAGTCGGGTCGATTACCGGGAGACGCTTTCCAGTGATTTGCCCATCCCGAGACTGGCCAAGAAGGTGTTCAGTGGGATCGTGGACCGAGAGGTCAGCAAAGGGGTCGACAAGTTTCTGGACGCCGTCATCGAATATCTGGAGGCGGGGCGGCACCGCGCGGATGACGCGCAATGAGTGACGATGACCACAATCCGTTGAGTTCCGAGCGATTCGGCATGTTTGGCGGGCGGTATGTCCCGGAAGTGCTGTGGACACCACTCGAGCAGGTGGCGCGCGCTCAGCGCGAGGCCCTCGACGACGAGGGATTTGTCGAACTTCAACACCGCTGGTGGAATACCCGGGTGGGGCGACCGACGCCGCTATCTCATCTGGAGGGATTGTCCCGTCGCGTCGGTGGAGCTCAGATCTGGGCGAAGCGCGAAGACCTGGCTCAGGGCGGCAATTTCTGTATTACGTCGGCGATCACACAGGCATTGCTGGCCCGACGGATGGATAAATCGCGGCTGATCGGTGAGACGGCCAATGGTGATTTCGGCATCGCCCTCGGTTCGGTGGGGGCGGCGCTGGACATGGAGGTCACCGTCTATATGAGCCGCGCATCCATCGATGACGAGCCGCTCAATGCGGCGCGGATGCGCCGGCTCGGCGTCGCTCTGCAGCCCGTTGACGGGGGAGCGCCGGGGCGCAGTCACTCGATGGCCGAGGCCCTTCGAAATTTTTCGGGACAATCCGACGAGGCCTTCTACGCGACGAGTTCACTGGCCAGTCCCGCTCCCTATCCCCGGCTTGTCGGTCGGGCATTATCGGTAATTGGAAGGGAGTGTCGGAGCCAGCTCCAGGAGCGCAATGTACAGGCAGAATACGCT
>CAYUPT010000422.1:0-4219 GCA_964446725.1 uncultured Bradymonadales bacterium
TGCCACATGGCGCCGCGGCTGTGATCGACGGGATCACCGATGAGGCCGTCGAATTGCCGGGGAGTCGGACCCGCCAGATGGGGCAGCATGCTCTGAAAATCGACGGGGCACGGATGATCCGGCTGGCGGTCGCGAAGTCCGACCGGAAGGTACGCCGTGCTGTTGCGCCGGGCTAAAATGGGGCGAATCCAGGCAAAACGGCGGGTCGGCGTCAGGAGCGTCGTGTCGAATTTTGTGGCGCGAAGTCGTTTCGCAAGCTCCAGGAATCGGCTCAATTCATCGAAGTCGGAGATCGCCGGGGCGTATTTTAGGATAATGTCGTCGGTGGACACGTCGAGGGCTGTCGACAGCCGGACCGCACTGCGCCGAAGGTCGTCGATCTGGTGTTCGGCGACTCGTTCGGGGTGCGCGGAGACGATGAGCCGGGACGGACGGTTTGTGAGCTCTGCGGCGGCGACGCCAGGGGCGAATTGGACGTCGATATCCCACCAGGGGGCGGCGCCGGCGCCGTCTAGCCACTGCGGGTCGTCGTGGCGGAGGCTTGCGATGCAGGGCGATAAGCGCCGGGTTTCGGGAGGCGTCGAAAAGACGTCGCTGCGAAGTTCGATGCCGGCAAGCCCGAGGCGCTGAGTATCGATAGTGGCGCGCTCGAACTCGTCGGGGGCCGCCGGGACCAGCCAGGTCTTCTGGGTCATCGGACTTTGAAATACCGTTGCGGTCCAGCGCAACAGCGTCGCCAATTGTCGGGTGCTGTCGTCGATACTCCGGCCGCGGGGGATGGCGAGGCGCAGGTGGGCGGCCTGGCGCCATTGAGGCACGCGGGTGCGCTCCATCCATTCCCACTCTTCGCTCTCGTCGATGTCCGGTCGGATGCGTGGGCGATGGGAGTCGCGGACTTCTCGCCGCCAATCCTCGCGGTCGAGCCAGATCGTCAAGGCGTCGGGAGGAATGGTGTCGACGCCGGCTCCACAGGCGATGATCGGCGCCGGACTGCGCTGACAGCACTGGAGCAAGGTCTTTCGCTCGCGGCGGCGGAATTCGTCGAGGTCGGAGTCGATGACGTCGGCAGGCGTGTCGCCGAAGCGAGCGGCGATGGCCTCGTCGAGGTCCACGAAGGGACGGCCCAATCGGTGGGCGACACGTCGGCCCAGCGTCGATTTTCCGGCGCCGCGGTGGCCGACGAGCAAAACGGGGCCTAAGGCGTCCCACCGCGAATTGTCTCGATCATCGGCCATCGATGAGCGCTCAATGAGGGGAAACTTGCGATTGTGTGGCGGCTCCACCAGACTATCGGCTCGCGCGGGGAGCTGGAAATTCATCGGAGTCCCCTGCATACTGCGCGAACCGATAGGAAGCAACAAGAGGCCGGCCCCATTCGCCGGCGGGTTCAGACGGGATCATTCCATGAATAATCTTCGATATCGAGTATTCGGAATAGTGCTGATCGCGGCGATCGCTGCCGCCGGCAGTACGGCTGTCGCCGACGAGGGCCCGGAATCCGACACTCTCGACGAGATCGGTGGCGCTGATGTCGAGGAGTTGCGCGCCGAAGAAGCGGGCGATGACAGCGACAACGCAGAGGAGACCGCCGAAGACACCGAGGCGGACGCCGATTCCGACGATGATGAGCTGGCCGCCGAAGATGACGACGATGAATCCGCCGACTCCCAAGAGGTCGACGAGGACTGGGAGAATCCGCTTCGAAATCGAATCTCTCCGGTGCTCAACCAGGAGGGAAGCATGGGCTTCCACGGCATTGCTTCGGCACGGAGTCCGGGAGCGATGAATTTTCAGGTCGGGTTGCTCGGACAGGCCACGGGCGGACAGAATTTTATCCGGCAAAACGACGAGCACGGCGCCTGGGCCGGTAATGTGCTGGTCAATGCCTCATTTCACGAATATTTTGCGGCGCACCTGGGTATTCAGGCTCGCAATAACGTCAATACCTACGGGCGTCCTCAGGCGATGCTGTCTCAGGGCGATCTCAACCTGGGGCTGACCGGTCGTTATCCGGTGTACGACGGGATTTCGGTGGGCGGTGACCTCAGTTTGTATGTGCCCTCCAGTTTTGGCGGCGTGGGATTCGAGGTCCCTTCGACGTCGGTCCGGCCCCGCGCTCTGGCGAGCTTCGATATCGATGAGATCGCCGGCGCTCAAGACGAGACGTACATTCCCGTGATTGCCCACGCCAATATCGGCTATCGCATCGATAACAGCGAGAATATGCTCGCCACCGGTGCGCAAATCGATCGCATCGAGCGCCAGGCCTACGGAATTTCATCGTACGACCTCGTCGAATTTGGCGTCGGCGCTGAATTTCCGCTCCCCTACGTCACGCCCTTTCTGGGATGGACGCTGGGAGTGCCGGTCAACGCCGATGTCGGGGTCTGTGCCGACGACCGAGCACTGGATTGCGTCTCCGATATCGGCGGGGCGGCATTTCCCCAGAGACTCTCATTCGGCGCGAAGGGCGAACCGGTCGACAATCTGGGACTTCACCTGGGCATGGATATCGGGTTGACCGGTGAGCAGGCCGAGGGACTTCCGGCGACGATGCCTTACGAGTTTCACTTCGGCGTCAGCTGGAATATCGATTCCACGGCGAGCGCCGAACCGAGAATCGAGGAAGTTGAAGTGGAACCGGAGCGCGGCGTTCTGCACGCCGTGGCCATCGATGAGCAGAGCGGAGAACCCGTCGAGGGCGCCCGCATCCGCTACGCCGATCTCGACGTCAACGAGCAGTTGACGGCATCCGAGAGCGGACGCCTGCAGTCCTACGAGTTTAGTCCCGGCCAGCAATTGGTCCTGGAGTTTACCCATCCGGACTACGAGACGGCGTCTATCGAATGGGACGTCGAAGCGGGAACGGCGGAGCGCGAGGTGATGCTGGAGCCGATTCCCCAGAGTGCGAAGCTGATGGGCGTCGTGCGGAATTCGGACGGCGAACCCGTGGAATCGGCGCGGATTATCGCGCGCAGCGACACCGGGGAGATGGTGGAAGGTGAAACCGATGTCGACGGCCGTTTCGACGTCGAGACCGACGGCGGCGCTGTTACGGTCGCCGCTATGGCCGATGGACATCTGGCCGTTGGTCAATATCTGGAAGTCGAGGCCGGCGAGGAGTCGGAATTCGAATTTGTCCTGCAGGCCGTCGAGGAGCGACTGGCGGTGTTGGATGATGACCAGATTGATGTCGACGGCGATTTCGAATTCGAGAGTGGAGAGGCGATGCTCCACGAGGGATTGGATGAGCTCCTGGACCACCTGGCGGCGGCAATCCTGGAGAATCCGCAGATCAACGGCATCCATATTCAGGGGCACACCGATGATGACGGCGACGACGATGAGTTGCTGATGCTGTCGCAGGAGCGTGCGGAGTCGGTGAGAGATGCGCTCATTGAACGCGGAATCAGCCCGGGGCGTCTCGATGCCGAGGGCTACGGCGCCAGCCAGCCCGTACTGCCGAATACGTCGAGCCGCAATCGATCGATGAACCGACGCATCGAATTTCACGTCACGGACTGACGTTGTAACCGCAGTCTATCGGGAGGAAACCAGGACGCCGCAGCGGTGATCTACAACGGCTGCGGCGTTCGCCGATCAGGTGCTTCTACCAAACCAAGGCAATGCAAGATGGCGAAACCACGGACTGTCTACGTCTGCAAGGAATGTGGCTACGAAACGGCAAAATGGCTCGGCAAGTGCAGCGACTGCGGCGCCTGGAATAGCCTCGCCGAGGAGGTCCGAGGCGGAACGTCCTCCAAGAAGTCCAAGAAATCCAAGAAGACATCGAAGAGTTCACCCAACAAGCGGGGGGGCTACGGGGCGGAGAGTGGCGACGGACCGGTCAAGATGTCATCGGTGCAGATGCAGACTCGCGACCGGCTCCACAGCGGAAGCTCGGAGCTCGACCGGGTCCTCGGCGGCGGTTTTGTCGCCGGTGGGGTCATGCTTCTGGGCGGCGATCCGGGGATTGGCAAATCGACGCTGTCGCTCCAGGTTGCCGGAATGCTCGCCGAGCGAGATCTGACGGTGCTGTACGTCACCGGCGAGGAGAGTCTCGGTCAGCTCAAGATGCGTGGTGACCGCCTGTTTACGGATACCGACGATGTGCTCGTCGTCGGCGAGACGAGGCTCGAACGCGCCGAGCAGTTGATCGACGAGGAAGACCCGGATTTTTTGAGTTTGGATTCCATTCAGACGCTGGCCACCGAGGCGT
>CAYUPT010000423.1:0-4213 GCA_964446725.1 uncultured Bradymonadales bacterium
TTGTAATGGACTCTCGATTTGTATTAATTAGCCCATACTCAGGTGTCCATGGCGGCGGTTCGGACTAATTCAGCCGCACGCCGAAGTAATTCCGATTGAGGACGCATGACGATGAGCTCAGCCGAACGACAACAGCGCATTCTCGTCTACTTGCCCGGTTCCCGGCAATTTCAACGCGCGGCGCGAAAGGCCCGTCGCGTCGATGCCACAGCGGTCTGGCAACTGGACGCTGACGGCGAATCATTGCCGAGCTTGGAAGTCGGCGATCGCGACCTGATCCGCATTGGTATCGACACCGATATCCCCGGGAAATTAGTCGGTAGTGGCGTTGTCCTCGGCGCCGATCACGCTTTGGACGTCGAGCGCTTCCGGGCGCGGGTCGAGAAGTTGCAAAACGCCGGTGTCACCGTCTACGCCGAGGTCACCGATGTCGACATCGCCAGAAAATGCGAAGACTGGGGTGTTGATGCGTTAATCGTTTGCGGTTTTGAAGCCGGCGGGTTTGTCGGTGAGGAATCGGGACTGGTCTTGCTGCGGCGGTTGTACAACGAAACGAGCCTGCCGCTCATCGTGCGCGGAGGAATTGGACCCGATTCGGCGGCTGCAGTCATCGCCGCCGGAGCCTCCGGATATGCTCTCGAGCAACAGCTGTGGCTGACGTCGTCGTATCCAGTGGAGGGAAAAGTCGCCAAGCGGCTCGAGAACTTCAATCCCACAGATACCCAGTGCCTGGGGGTGACGCTCGGTTTTCGGTACCGCGTCTTTTCGATGATCGCCACGCGAATTCCCGACGAGTTGCAAGAGCGCGAAGTCGAGCTCGTGGATGCCGGTGGCACGGCCGGCGATCTCTACGCCGAAATTCGCGTCGAGGAACCGGCCAAAAGCTGGGACTTCGATCTGCGTAACGACCTGTGGGCCCTCGGCCAGGGAGCGGCCTTGGCGTCGACGATTCGCGACCGCTACCAGACGGCGGATGCCGCCATCTCGGGTATTCGCGACCATGTCGCCGACGTATTGCGCGGTCTGCGCGACGATTTCCCGCTGGAGGCCGGAAAGGGCATTGCCGAAGTCAACGGCACCGAATTGCCGATCCACCAGGGACCGATGGCGCAGGTCGCCGACGTTCCCGAGTTCGCCAAAGCGGTTTCTGATTCCGGCTCGCTGCCCTGGCTGGCGTTGGCGAATATGCCGACACATATCGCCGAGGAAATCGTCGACGACACCTCCGAGATTCTCGGCGATCGACCCTATGGCGCCGGTATCATCGGCCTCGACGCCAATCGCTATCGCGACGGCCACATGGAGATGATGAAACAGAAGCGCCAGGAGGCACCGCTTCTGGGGCTCGTCGCCGCCGGCACCGCCGAGCAGGCGATGCAATTTGAGTCCGCCGATATTCGGACCTATTTGCACACCCCGACGCCCGGCGTTCTGCGCGCGGCACTGCGCTCCGGTCACACCAAGTTTTTGCTCGAAGGCGCCGAGGCCGGCGGTCACGTCGGCACCCTCGGCGGCTTGGCGCTGTGGCAATACGGCGTTCTGGAAGTCGAAGAGGCCATCGACGACGGCACCAACCCCGAAGAACTCGCCGTAGTACCCGCCGGTGGCATCAGCGATGCGCCCTCGGCGGCGGCGACGGCGGCCCTATTTTTCGGGCTGCATCGGCGCGGCGTCAACTTTGGCATCCAGATGGGCACCGCCTATCTGATGACCAAAGAGGCCGTCGAAACCGGTGCCTTGAGCGAGACCTACCAGGACGTCGCCGAAGATTCCGATGGCACAGTCATTATGGGCGAGTCGGTCAATACGCCGACGCGGGTGTTGTCGAATTCGGCGGCCGACAAGGTCCTGGAGCGCGAAAAGGACCGGCTTACGGAGGGCGTCGACCTCAACGAGCGGAAGCACCTGTATGAAAAAGACAATCTCGGCGGATTGCGAGCGGCCGCCAAAGGCGAGCGCATTGCCTCTGTGGACCCCGAAAAAGGCGCCACATTTGAATCGATCAGCCGCGACGATCAGCTCGATCAGGGGCTATTTCACTGCGGTCAGGGCGTCGCGTTGTGCGACCGCCGATTTACGATGGACGAACTTCACGCGGAAGTCACCGACGGCGCCCGTCGCTGGCTCGAAGATGACGACTGGCGCGCCTCGTTTCGGCCCAAGTCGCAAAGCGATCAACAGAGCACCAACAGCGAGCACATTATGACCAGCAACACCAGTTCCTCCGGTGCCACCGAGATCATCGACGGCGACCGCGCGATTGCCATCGTCGGCATCGGCGCCAAAATGCCCGGAGCCCTCGATAAAGACACCTTCTGGGACAATATCGTCGGCGGGAAGTCGGCCATCGGCCACGTTCCTGACGACCGCTGGGACCCGGAGTTGTACTACGATCCCGATCACAGTGCGCCAGATAAGACCTACAGTAAAATCGGCGGCTGGGTGCGCGATTTTGAATTCGATCGCCGCGCATTTCGACTTCCGCCCAAAGTCGTCGAGAGCATCGACCCGACGCAGTTGATGTCTTTGGAGGCCACGAAAGAAGCCCTTGAAGACGGCGGGTACCTCGATGCCGATTTCGACCGCGATCGCTGCGCCGTCATCATGGGCAATGCCCTGGGCGGCGACCTGCGCGATACGACGAATCAGCGCATTCTGTATCCGGAGGTCGATCGGGTCCTCAAAAAGTCGCTGATGGAGCTCGGCAGCGATACGTTGAGTCGACGCCAGCGCCAGCAGCTTCTGGAGCAGGTCGAAGAGCGATTCAAAAGTGAAATCGTCGGCGTCAACGAGGACTCGATGCCCGGCGAATTGGCCAATATTGTGGCCGGTCGCGTCGCACAGACCTTTGATCTGCGCGGACCCAATTTCATTACTGACGCCGCCTGTGCCTCCAGCCTGGCGGCCATCGAAGCCGCCGTGCGCGGACTCCGGACCGGTCACTTCGACATGGCCGTCACCGGTGGCTCGGACCGAACGATGGGAGCACCGAGTTTCGTCAAATTCTCCAAGATCGGTGCTCTTTCGCCCGACGGATCGCGTCCCTTTGACGCCGATGCCAACGGCTTTGTCATGGGCGAAGGCGCCGGCGTCATGCTGCTCAAACGACTCAGCGACGCCGTCGAAGACGACGACAAGATCTACGCCGTCATTCGCGGCGTCGGTGGTTCCAGCGACGGTCGCGGAAAGGCGATTACGGCGCCCAACCCCAAAGGACAGGCTCTGTCGATCAAGCGCGCCTACGAAGACGCCGGCTACGGCCCGCGTACCGTCTCGATGATCGAGGCCCACGGCACGAGCACGCCGGTTGGAGACCCCGCCGAAGTCGAAACCATCAAGAGTGTGATGGACGATGACAGCTCTGAGCTGTCCGCCGATCGCATCGCCCTGGGAAGCGTCAAATCCAATATCGGCCACCTCAAGTCGGCGGCCGGCGCCGCCGGCGTCATCAAGGCCGCCATGGCGCTCAAGCACGGTGTGCTTCCGCCGACGCTCAACGTCGAGACGCCGAATCCCAAACTCGATATCGACGACAGTCCGCTGACGGTTCAGACCGACGCCGAAGAATGGACGGTCAACGACGGCGCTCCGCGAAGAGCCGGTGTCAGTGCCTTCGGCTTCGGCGGTACCAATTTCCACGTGGCCCTCGAGGAATACGGAGCCAATCAGTCGGGCTCCGGCAAGACGACATCATTCCCCAGTTTCTCGACGTCGACCACCGGCGGCGGTGGTGGAGGTGGCGCATTTGTCGCCGATGTGCCGAAAGGCGAGGGAATCCTGACGTTTAGCGCCCAGTCAGAGGACGAACTCGCCGCCGAATTCGACGCCTTTGTCGATGCCTACGAGCGCGGCGGAGAATCGGCGATCGACGAGTGGAAAATCGACTTCAACGAGTCCACCGAGACCGATTCGACAGGACCGGTTCGACTGGCGATTGCTTACGCCGATACCGAGGAACTGGAAGGCAAGATCGGCCGCACCCAGCGCGCCCTCAACGGCCGCATGAGCTGGCGAGTCTTGGCCAACCAGGGCGTCATCTTCAGCGACGACACCGTCGACGGGAAGACGGCCATGCTCTTTCCCGGCCAGGGTTCGCAGTACCTTGGAATGCTCTCCGATCTCCGTGAGCGCTTTTCGGTCGTCGACGAGACGTTCCGGGAGGCCGACGAGATCATGAAGCCCGTCATCGGCACCCGGCTCAGTGACATCATCG
>CAYUPT010000424.1:0-4209 GCA_964446725.1 uncultured Bradymonadales bacterium
GCGCCGACGACGTCGCCGGTGTGTCGGCGCGAAAACTACTCGACCGCGCCTTCCACACCCTCTGCGATTCGAAATCCCGAAAACAACTTCGCCGGCAACTGGTCTGCCCGACGCCCATCGCCGAAGTCGCCGACTATTATCGCGCGCAGATCGAGTGTTTGCGTTCCCGTGGGCAACTCGACGACGCCATCGATGCCGCGCGCCGCGTCACCGAACTCGAGGCCGGCGACGACGGCGTCCGCGGCGAACTCACCGAACTTCTGTGCCGCCAAAACGCCACTCGTCATCAGTAGCGCGTACCCCGGGTCGGGCGCAGCGCTTTCTCGTCGAATTCCGCACAGCGCGGGATCAACTCCTCGCATACACTGGCGAGTTCTTCGAGGCCATCGCGGCGAATCCGAAAGCTACTCTCATTCATGTACAGGTCGCGGCGCACCTCGATCTGAATGGCGTGCAGTCCCTTGTCGGGTCGTCCCCACTTCCGGGTAATCCACCCGCCCTTGTAGGGCTCGTTGGAGCGGACGCTTAGACCGGCATCACGGAAATGCTCTTCGACCATCCAACGCACCGTTCGGTCGCAGGATTCGCCGTCGACGTCACCGGGTACGATCTCCGCTCTTCTCCGTCCCGGGTCGCTGTGTCCCTTGCGCCCCGTCGATGGCATCGAGTGGCCGTCGATGAGAACGCAATACCCAAACTCCGAGCGCACCCGCTCGATCTCCTCTTTGAGCGTCTCGTGGTAGGGGTAGTAGAAGCGATCGAGACGCTTGTTGAATGCCCTCCGACTCATCGGCTCCGACATGACGGGAGTCTTACCGGTCGTCTGGTGCCACACGACGCCTCGGTCCTGGTAGTAGCCGTCCTCGTTGATGCGCTTGCCGCCCTTGACGGTCTTCGGGGAGATGTCGTCATCGGCCCGATTTAAGTCGACGACGTAGCGCGAGACATTCGACACCAGAAGTGTAGCCCCCAGCTTCGGCGCCGACGCCCACAGCTTGTCGACATACAGGTCGAGGTCACGACGCAGTTGCTTGGAACCGATGACCATGTCCTCTCGGACATCATCCGGAATCCATTCACCGGCATGCGGGACGTCGACCACGACGGGCAACGTCTGCTCTTCGGGTCGCTCCAATCGATACAGATTCGGATCGCTCATGGTCCCTCTCGCATCAGCGTGAACAGGTACGGTAGAGTGAGCCCTTTATCACGTCTCGACGATTTCTTCCAGTGATTGATCTCTGGCGCGATTGATGCGCTGATATCGCTTCTGGAATTGGGAGGTCGCAAACTCCACAAATTGTTGTTTTTCGAGCCCGAAGGGCACCGGATCGTAGGGCTCGAAGACCTCATCGACCATTCCCAGCGCCAGTGGGAATAGTGCGTTCATGCGTCGATCGATGGCCTCCCAGACCTCGTCGCCGTGCTCTGCGACCAGCCTCGACAACAGGTAGACCCCATAGGCGAGGTGCCGCGATTCATCCTGCTTGAGTTTCCCGACGACCTTGCGCATTCCGGGCATCACCTCATTGCGCTCGAGCATCTCGAAATAGGCTTCGTATCCGGTTTCGGCCAGAACGCCCTCGACGATCATATTGTAGGTCACCGAGGCTTCGGCCTGGGCAACCGGCGACGTATCGTCGTGGAGCCGCCCCAGCGCTGCCGGCAATTCGTCATCGAAAATGGCCCGGTAATTCTCTCCGTGAAAGCGACTCAAGTCGCTGTGCTCGACGGCCACTTCGTTGAGAAATCGGCGGAATGCCTCGACGTGCTTGGCCTCCTCCCACAGAAACGATGTCAGAAACATCTCTTCTTCGAGCCGGCCCTCGGAGGCCACCGTCTGAATCAGGGGCAACAAATCGAGGGTCACGGCCTCCTCACCGCCGATGAACATCGAACTGAGGTGCAACAACACCTCGCGCTGTTTGTCATCGAAGCCCTCCCAGTCGCTTCGATCCTGCGAAAAATCGATCTCCGCCGGATCCCAGACGCCCAGTTGCTTGGCCTTGGCCCACAACTTCATGGGCATGGCGTCAAAATTCAGTCCATCCTCAGTCGTCGATTGAAACGGTCGCTCTCGTCCCATAGCCGCGATCTCCCGGAAAAATGCCGTGGTTCGCATCGAAATTGTACAGCGCGTATGGCCAGTCTACCGATCGTCGGCGTCAATTAACAACCGCAATTGGCGAACACCAATCAATTCCCTCGCGCTTCAATATTGTCGACCGCCCATTGCAACTCCTCGCGGACGAAGGGTTCTGTTTCGGCGTCCAAAAAATCGCGCAGCAATCCCAATTCGTCGCAGGTACCCAGCCGGCCGACGGCCCAGGCGATGTGGCCTCGGACCAATTCATGGTCCTCATCGATAAGGTGCTCCAGAAGTGGCTCCGCATCGGCGCTGCTTCCCGTATTGCCGATGACCACCGCCGCATTGCGCTTGAGGCCCCGCAATTTCGCGCGGCGCATCGCCGACTTCTGAAATACCTCGGCGTAGCGCTGAATATCGAATCCCAGAAGATCCATCGGCTCCAATTCGCGAAGCACCGGCCGCGTCTGATGACTCGGATCGTCGCTGACCGGAGCATCGCGATTCCAGGGACAGACGTCCTGACAGATATCGCAGCCAAAGAGGTGATCGCCGATCATCGGCCGCAGATGTCGTGGAATCGGACCTCGCAACTCGATGGTTAGAAAGGAGATGCAGCGCCGGGCATCGATGACCCGGGGCGCCGTGATCGCTCCGGTTGGACAGGCATCGATACAGCGGCTGCACGTGCCGCATCGATCCGGTGCCTCCTCGGGCTCGGTCCCGAGGTCGATGTCGACCAACACCTCGGAGATAAACGTATAGGACCCGAGCCCCTGGCGGATGAGCATCGCATTTTTGCCCACCCAGCCGATGCCGGCACTGCGCGCCAGGTCGCGCTCCAGAAGCGGCGCTGTGTCAACCGCCGGCCGCGTCGCCACTTCGACGCCGGTCTCGGAGTGGATAAACGCCGCCAGGGTGCGCATCCGCTCCCACAACTCGTCGTGGTAGTCGTCGCCCTGGGCATATCGAGCGATGCGCAGACCGCCGTCGAGCAAATCGACGGGCTGTCGATAATTCGTCAACATCACCACCACCGACTTGGTGCCCGGCTCCATTTTCGCCGGGTCCACGCGCAGATGCTGGTGGTTCTCCATATACCCCATGCTGGCGTGGCGTCCCTCGCTGAGCCACTCCTGATAGGCGCGCTCCGTCGATAATTTATCGGCCGACACAAACGACACCGCTTCAAAGCCCAGTTCGGCGGCGCGCTCCGAGATCGCCGTTCGGATAATCTGTTTGTCCTGCTCGTTCACGGCGTTGTGTCCATTTCCATCGATTCCAACGGAGCCGAATTATTGCGTTGTTGCCACCGGGTCGTTCAACAAATCAGCAAGCGCCGATCATCCGTCACAAGACGTCGCGATCGCTGCGTTGTGACGACACCGACATCTGTGCTATAGAACACCGATTGAATCGTCTTCATGACGCATCGCGTTGACCGACATCGCGTCCCCCCCGGTCACACGGCGGTCCCCTCGGCCCGGCAAGCGACGCGACGGTCTCGCCCATCGACCCGATTTTATCGACATAGCGCCAGCGCTGCTCAAATTGGAGTGTCGAATGCGGATTTGCCCGAAATGCAACCGGGAGTTCCCGGATAGCACGCTATTTTGTCCCGACGACGGCAAGGCCCTCGTCGAGCGAAGCGATACGTCGGATGGCGATGCCGATCAACCACCAGCCCCCGCAACACCGAGTCCGGCCCCGGAGCCCGACGACGATCTGGCGACGGCCCAGACCATCGACGAGTATCCCTCCGCCGCCCCCGATACCGACGCCGGAAGCGCTGCTCAACATCCGTCGTCTCCATCTACGACACTCCAGGACCGACCGCCGGACGTCATCGACACCAATCATGCCAATGACTCGACTCCCCCCCGCGACGCCAGCGAGACTCCCATGGACACCTCCAATCTGCTCGGCCAGCGACTCTTTGGCGAATACACCATCGTCGACAAACTCGGCGAAGGCGGCATGGGCTCGGTCTATCTGGCCAAGCAGGCGACGATCGACCAGAAAATCGCCGTCAAAGTCCTCCACGAGGACTCGGCGAAAGACAACGAGATGATCCAGCGCTTCCACCGTGAAGCCCGAGTCGTCTCCATGCTGACCCATCCCAA
>CAYUPT010000425.1:0-4200 GCA_964446725.1 uncultured Bradymonadales bacterium
TCCCGTCGACGGTGATTTTGATGATACGGGCGAGCCGGATGCATCGTGGCACTTCGATGCCACGAGTCCCGGCGTCGACCACATCCCGGAAGAGGATTGTTTCCCCATCGGCGGCTCGGCGCTGACTCGCGACCAGCGAGGTGAGTCGCGGCCCGCCGGTGAAAATTGTGACAGTGGAGCCGTCGAACGGCAGTGAATTGCCCCTTCACACCCGTCGGTCGGGAGTGATGGAGTGTACTCTGAGACTGCGTGATCCAAACTACTGAGGAAGCTGTGATGGCCATGAAATATTGCGAATATCGCTCCATTCAAATCACACCGGTGACGCTGGGAGTTGTGTTGGCGGCCCTGAGCGTCGCGATCGGTTGCGGAACCGACGATCCGATCGAGTCGAACGCCAATCAGCAGCCCGCCAGTTCGGCTCAGATCGACGACTTTGCCATCTTGCCCGAGTTGGCGGCCGTCGACCAAGACGTGGAGTTTAGCTGGTCGGTCTCCGGTGATGTCGACCGCTGTGTTCTGGACGTCACCGGCGACGGGAGTGCAGACCACGAAGTCGATGACTGCAGTGGCGCCGCCGATTTTGAATACGCCTACTCCGACGAGGGTGTCTACGATGTGACGCTTCGGGCCATCGGCGTCGATTCCGACGACGTCGATGAGCGAAGCGCGACCGTGGAGGTCGTCGACGGCGAAGCGCCGGAGTTGAAGGCGGAGTTTGAAAATCACGTGATCATTCAGAATTCGATCGCCGGTCCCGCCGAAATCTCGGAAGAATTTGTCATCGAGGGCACGGATCTGACGCCGACCGAGGAACTGAATGTCACGGCGAGTCCCTCGGATACAGAGGTTTTGGAATCCGATGATATTTCGCTGGACTGCGACGACCAGGGAGAATGTTCGCTGGCCTTTGAACTTCCCCGTCCCGAGGAATTATCCGTGCAGGTTCTGGTGACCGTGGAGGACGATTCCGGACTGTCCAGTGGAGCGTCGATTTCGGCCTCTGTGGAGCCGCGATGGGTCTTGAGCCCCGACAACACGGGCACGGCGACGCTTCGCGAAGCGCTGTCGATGGCCGATGATGGCGACTATATCGGCTTTGATTTCGAAGGAGCGGCCACGATT
The DNA here is from genome assembly GCA_964446725.1 of uncultured Bradymonadales bacterium. GTDB lineage: Bacteria > Myxococcota_A > Bradymonadia > Bradymonadales > Bradymonadaceae > SLJM01. Next base: position 1,126 of record CAYUPT010000425.1, read on the forward strand.
ACCCTGTTGGCCGAACTCGGCATCGATACCGACGTCCATATCGTCGGTCCCGGAAGCGACGCGCTGACCATCGACGGCCAGGAGGAGACGCGACTATTCCGTATCGGCGCTCAGACGGCGGTCGACATCTCGGGGGTGACGATGCGACGGGGCGTGGCACCGGAGGATGAAAACGGCGGTGCAGTCTATAACGACGACGGGACGCTGACGCTCGACGGTGTCATCATCGAGGATAGCGTCGCCGATGGAGAGGGCGGTGGGGCGCTGTATACCAATGGCGTTACGGAACTCACCGATTCCGTCGTGCGCGGCAATTCCGCCACGTTCGGCGGAGCGATCCAAAACGACGGCACCCTTGAGATCGAGGATACACTATTTGAGGACAACGACGGCCACGCCACAGGCGGAGCGATCTATCAGGGAGGCGGAGGCCTGGATGACAACGGGGAATTGACCGTTCGAAATAGCGCATTTGTGGCCAATTACGCCGGCAATCACGGCGGCGGTATTCTCAACGACGACGATCAGGGCAAGATACCGATGACCATCGTCAATACGACCTTTGTCGACAATGTGGTGACCAGTTCTGGTGCGGCGATTTTCAATCTGGGACAGCTCGATGTCAGCTTTTCGACGATTGTCGGCAATGTTGTGGAGGACGACGAAAGTGGGTTCGGCAACCATCGAGGCGGTGGTATCCGTGCCAGCGGCACGGGGTCGATGCGCATGAAGGCCACGATTGTGGCCGACAATCAGACGCCGGCCGGGGAAGTGGATGTCTCCGGAGAGATTGCGTCGCTGGGTTTCAATTTTATCGGCGATCCCGACGGGTTTGAGAGCGCCAGTGGTGATCCCTTTATGGACACCGACGTCACGGACGTGACATCGCTGGTCGGCGAACTCGGCGACCACGGCGGGGCGACGCCGTCGATGGTTCCCAATGCCGACAGCGCGGTGGTCGACCATATCCCCGAGGAGGACTGCCTGGCGATCGGGGCCCCGGCCTTGACCCGCGATCAACGAGACGAGACGAGACCCGGGGGCGGCGGCGAGTTCTGCGATAGTGGAGCCGTCGAGTTGCAGTAATGGGCGACGAGCCATGGAAGCGCCGGCGACCGATCCGTCAGGCGGCGCGGATACTCTCCGAGGTCTCGGAGAGCGAAGTCGGTGTCGACGATGTGGAGTTTGTGGGCCACGGCGAGGACTACCGGGTCTTTGGAGCAGCGCTTCGGCTCGACGCTCAACGCCACCGGGCCGTGGTGCGGCTGCCGCGGTCGACGGTCACTTCACGCCAGGGCCGGCGGCTGCGCAAGGCGGTTGAAATTCAGCGGCGGCTGAGGGCATTGGAGCTCGACTTCGAGGTTCCCCGGCCACTGGCGCTTCGCACGTCGCGAACGGGGTTGGCTGTCGTCGAGTCCCGAATCTGCGGTGCCGAACTTCCGGACCACATCGGCAATCACGCCGTCGACCCCGTCGAGATCACGGCGGCCGTGGCCGCCGAATGTCACGGCATTGAACTCGACGAGGTCAGCGATCTACTGAAGCCCGAAAAACCCGGCGTGGACGCCGATATTGAGCTGATTCAAAGCTCGGGGCTTAAGGGCGCCCGGCAGGCCTGTCAGTGGATCCATCGTCATCGACCACCGGAGCGGCGCTGTCTATTACACGGCGATTTACTGGCCCAGAATATCGTCGTTCGACAGCCGACAGACCGCGACGGCCGGCTTGCCGTCGGCGTCGTCGACTGGGATGGCTGCCGGATCGGAGATCCGGCCCGAGAATTGGCGCGCATTACCGGGGGATACGAGACCGTCTACGCCACCGGCCAGACCGCCGATGAGCTGTTGGAATCCTATAATCGAAGGTCGGCGTCGACCGTCGACGCAACGGCGCTTCGGGCCCACGAGTTGATCGCCATTGCTCGAGCCGGGGTCGACGGCGGGAGCGACAAAAGGCCGGGACTACAGCGCCGATTTAGCCAGTTGCTGGAACGTCTGGAATAGGCCTCATCGATGGGGAGCGGAGACCGGCGGCGTTGCGGGCGACCGGGGATATCGGATACAATAACGTTGCGATAACTTAATTCATCGAGAGTAGATTGGACCGCTTTTTTAGGAGATGTGATGAAGCGACAGGTACTGACGGTTGTTGTGGTGGCCGGACTACTGCTGGTGGCGGGCTGCGATTCCGACGAGCCGCAGAGCGCCGACGAGCCCGCTGAGGTTGTAGAAGCCGACGAGCAGGAAGCAACCGACGAAGCGGAGCCGGAAGCTCAAGCCGACGACGAGCCGGAGGTCGTGGAACTCGATCTTCCGAGTATGTCGGAGCTCGACGACGGGATTATCACCGCTGCCCAACCGAGCGAGGAGGATTTCGAGGCGTTGGCCGAGCGCGGGGTAAAGAGGATTGTGACCTTTCGCGCTGACGGCGAAGAGGGATTCTGGAGCGGTGCTGAAAAAGCCGAGGAATTGGGTATGGAGTACTTCCAGATTCCCGTCGATCCCGACGAGGATCTGCGCAGGGAAGATGTCCAGCGCTTCGACGAGGTCATGGCCGGTGCCGATGGCGAGACCCTGGTCCATTGCGGAACGTCGGAGCGCGCGGCGGGAATGCTCGCGCTGCGCGCCTACTGGCATCACGACTACGAACGCGATGACGCTCTGGAGCTGGGGCGACGGGCCGGACTCGATGAGTTTACCGGCGCCGTGGAAGCGGCGATGGACGAGGGCTAACTGGCATTATCGGCAGGTGCCGGGGGCTCGTTCGTCGAGGATACGAGCCCGGGCCGGATGGCTGCAGATATCATCGAATTCGACGCGTTCCAGGCCACTGTCGGCGGGCTGATAGACGTGGAGTCGAAATTGTCGACGGCGGTCGAAGTCAGCGGAGTCGCACCGATCGGGGGCCTCGGTATTGGCCGTTCGGCGGTGTGATTCGACGAGAAGCCCGATGGCTTCTGCGTCGTCTTCGAGCAGCGAACCGACGTGGATGCTGTGGAGGCGGCGCAGGACTTCGCCTTCGCCAAAACACTTCGCGGAGCGGTCGTACAGCTCGAGCAACGTCTTGTTTTGCCAG
>CAYUPT010000426.1:0-4194 GCA_964446725.1 uncultured Bradymonadales bacterium
GGAGGTTTCATCGTCGTCGGGCGTTTCATCGTCGTCGGGCGTTTCATCGTCGTCGGGCGTCTCGCCGGTGGTGATGTGGAGTACGGCGCCGCGATCGTCGACGGCGTCAAAGAGGGGAGTGAGTTCGCCGATGGTGCGCTCGTCGGCGTCGGAAGCGATGACGAGTCGAATGGCGCGACCGGCCAGAGGGTCGTCACTCAACTGATGGAGGGCGTCGATATCGACGTCGGAGCCGTCGGCATCGAGGAGGCGGCCGTCGGTATCAAAATACAGTGTCAACGCGTCATCGGCATTGTCTGGCGGATCGTCGTCTGCCTCGGTGTGGGCCGTGGAACGACGGCTGGTTGCGTAGAGCACGGTCTCATCGTCGTCGCGGCGTTCTCGCGCGGCCTCGCCGGCCTGGCGTGCGGTCTCTTCGCCGGATTCCATTGTCTGTTCGTCGTCGACCGGCTGTGGCGGCGGGCCGACACTGGAGCCGCCCAGACAGGCGGCGGACACAAATGCGACGGAGGTCGCCAGAAGGGTCGCGATGGAGGGGCGTAGAGCAGACATAAACGATTCTCCCGAAGCGCAGATGAGCATCCGATGCGGCGTCGCAAAGCGTAGGGCAAAGCAGCAACAAAAAAAGGCGCCGGGGCGACCGCTCCGCACGATATTGCGTGGGTACAGCCGCGCCCGTGCGCCAGAACATCGGCGGGACGCCTCGAACATCTGTTCTCGTCGCTTACATTCGCGGCGAGTAGTACTCGACGACCAGGTTTTCCTGGACCTGAACCGGGATGTCGCTGCGGCTGGGCAGGGACTCCATGCGGCCGGCCAATTTACTTTCGTCGAAGTCCAGATAGCTGGGAAGTCGCAGGGTCGGGGCGGCGACGGCCTCGTCGATGCGCTCCATGTCCCGGCTCTTGGGCTTGACGGTGATCTCTTCGCCCGGCGTGACGCGATAGCCGGGTCGGTCGACGATGCGACCGTCGACCATCATATGACGGTGGACGACGAGCTGGCGGGCGGCGGGAATCGTCGGCGCCAGACCGAGTCGGAAGATGACGTTGTCGAGCCGCTGCTCGAGCAGCCGAAGCAAGACCAGGCCCGCCGGATCGCGGGAGCGCTGGGCTTCTTCGAAGAGATTGCGCATCTGCTGTTCGCCGACGCCGTAGTTGTAGCGCAGCTTCTGCTTTTCGTAGAGCTGCTTTTTGAACTCGCTAAATCGCTTGCGGCCTTTTCCGTGCTGGCCGGGCGGGTAGGGGCGCCGATCGGCGATCTTACGGGTCAGGCCCGGCAGATCAGTGCCGAGGCGTCGGGCGATGCGCAGACGTGGTCCAGTATAACGTGCCATGGTGGTTTCGTTTCCAGAAAGTCGTTGTTTCGTGTTCGTTCGAGGCCGGGCTGTCCATGTCCAGCAGCGACGGGCGCGGCCCGGAAAATTCAAGTTGTGTTGTGACGGCGCCCCAGACGGGATGTTCCGCAAAGGGCGCACAGCATAGAGACCATCGTCGACGGATGCAACTCAGAAGCTGACGAGTCTCCGAAACGACCGTGTACTTTTCATATCTGCGTCCAGAACGCAAGGGAGGGGTAGCCAATGGACAGCGACGGCGATCGCGGCGTGCTATTGCGGGATCATCACATCGCCGAGTTGAGCGATGTCATCGGGGCTTAGCAGGCCGGAGACATCGGGCTCGAGGCCGGCGCGCAACGCGGCCAGTGCCGCGGTCTCGACGCGCAGCGACACCGGATTGTGGAGGCCATCGGAGATCACGGGCAGGCGCGAAAGGGACTCGGCGATCATCATCGCTGCCACCGAGTCCGGTCGATCCGGCCCGTAAATCAGCGGCAGCCGCAACACGGCGGAATCGATATCGGCATTGGCCAGTCGCTGTTCGGCGCGACGACATCCGGCGGTATAACCGGAGGGCAAAAGAGGTTGATCGATAGTCGACCGCAGCACAACACAGGGGGTCGGTGTCAGTTGCTGGACGGTTTCGATAAGCTGCGTCGGCCGGTCGACGAGAATCCTCTCAAAGCGGCGCCGCTGTCCATATAGAGTAGTATCGCAGTACAGTACGGCCGCCGGAGGCCCGTCGGGCCACGGCGGGGTGAGTGGATCGGAGGTGTCGTTCCACTCGATGCCGTGCATCCAGGGCTGATCGAATTCGGGAATCGGACCGTCGACAACGCCGACGACGCGGTGACCCATCGCTCTGCCGAATCGCGCAACTTCACGGCCCAGGTAGGTGTGCATCCCGTAGACGACGAGCGTGACCCGTTGATGACGCATGGCGGTTCCGTGGAGATGAGGCGAATGCAAAATCCGATATCGACAGGTTTTATCAGTGATGCGATCAAAGATACGAGCGCGACTGCGATCTTTGATAGACCTCGAGCGGTGCGGACCCTATGATGGCGCCACATCAATAGTCGATGTGACGACGCAGAGCTCGAGAAGTTCGTCTTCGAACGGTTGTGACTGCAAAATTGGCGGACGACGACATGGCGGAATTTGTAGACATCGGATCTCCGGCCAACGAGGCGGAGCGTTTGGGGTTTAGACTTCTTCGCGACCAGTTGCCGGACCACTATACGGTGCTCGGCAATTTCGATATGCGGCTTCCCAATCGGCGTTCATCCATGGAGTTCGACGCGGTCGTCATCGGTGAATATGGATTTTTCGCCGTCGAAATCAAGGGATGGACCGGTAGGATCAAGGGAAATGACAGAGAATGGGTGTTGCCCTGGGAGCGGAAAAGCAATCCGTTGATCTATCTGGAGCGCAAGACCAAGGCACTGGGCCAATTCGTCCATCAACGGGTCGATGGATTGCCGGATACCTGCTTTTTTGCGCCAACGATGTTTTTTCCCCGCGGCGAAGTCCAATTCGAGCTTCCGACGGCGCTGATGGATTGCATCATCGGTCCCGACCAGATCTGGGAGTACTTCGTCGATCTGGATCTGGTTCGAGAATTTGGGCCCGGGCCACTTCGCTCGGAGCAAAAGACCCAGGAGGTTCTGGATGCGATTGTCGACGTCTCGGAGCCGACCCAGGAAGATGTGGTGTTGCGCTACTACGATGTCGAAGGAGAGCTCGACGTTCACCCCCGTCAGCCCTACCGGGAATTTATCGGCAGTCATGGATACCTGACGAATCGGCCCAAGGTTCGAATCAAGGCCTACTCCATGGATCCGCTGGAGTCGAAGTCCCGACAGCGCGACGAGCAAAACCGGGTGTTGCGCGATATGGAGGCGTTGGAGGTGCTCGATGACAACCCGTATACGGCGCGCTCCTACGAGATGCAGCCCGGATATCACGACGAACCGGTCTTTTATCTGATCAGTGAATGGGTGGGCAGCCGCAATCTCAAAGATCGCATCGACGAGATGTGCGACGAGCCCGATTGCCACCAGGAGCGCATCCAACTCAGCTGGCATCTGGTCGAAGCGCTCCAGACGCTGCACGACGCCGGGATCGTCCATCGCAATCTCAGCCCACAGGTCTTTTATCTGACCGGAGAGGAGTCGATCCCGTTTAAGATCGCCGATTTCGACTTTGCCCGGGTCTCTCAGCTGGAGTCGATCGCCGATGCGATCTCGCATATCGGAACCGACGGCTACAAGGCGCCGGAACTGTGGCTCGACGAGGACTACGATCACCGCGTCGATATATTTTCGGCAGGGGCGATCCTATTTGAGTTGTTGACCTCGGAGGTGCTTTTTCAGGCGCCGGGAGCACTGCTGGAGCCCGAAGAAAGCTGGAAGGAGCGCAAAGACTTGGTCGACAATCCGGAGTTGCGTCGGGCGATCCGAGGAATGATCTCAAGTGATCCGATCCAGCGCACCGTCGAAATGTCGCGGGCTCGTCAGGTGTTGTCGACACTGCGCCGCAACTAACCGCGACGAAAATTAACTGAAACGCGGCGCCGAGAACCGCTCGCGGTGTCGAGCCTCGGTGATCGCCGCGATCGGCAAAGTGGGGCCGATGACAATTCGTTCTTGACACCGCCGGTTGCCGTCCCTAAGTTGTGCCGCCTTGCCCGATCGCCCCGACGCACAGGTGTATTAACATTGCAAGGTTGACAATCCTGTAAAAAGCGGCGATGGGTGCACCGTCCAATGATATTGAAGCGCGCTTCGAACACCGATCACGATACAACGAATGAAACCAACGGTCCAGTACGCAGCCACCGCGTCGTTGCGGCG
>CAYUPT010000427.1:0-4189 GCA_964446725.1 uncultured Bradymonadales bacterium
AATACTGGTTGCGCAGGCCTCGCCGGACTGCTCGACAACCGCGTTGTCACTGAGGTCTGCGGGAATGGTGGTATCAGTGTACAGCGAACCGGTCGTCACGCCCGGTCCACAACCGATGGTCAGCGACAGGGAAACAACCAACAAAAGTGCTGGGATCAATCTACGCATTTGAAATCCTCCGTGTAAGTACTGCGAAATTCAGCGTTATTAGCATCGAACCGCATCACGATGTGCGGGTCTACCCTGTCGGTTCACTCACCGGTGACAGTGGTGCAGACCTCACCGGTAATCAGGCCGCTTTCACCGACGACATCGACGGTGGCGACATTGGTGATTCCACCGTCTTCGGCGGCAGCCTGAACGCTGGCATCTCCGGTCGAAATCAGACCGAGCACGTTCGACGTGCACGCCTGGCCGACTTTGTCACCAGTGGGATTGTTCGAAGCGAAATAACCGTAGGTGGCAGCACAGCCAGACAACATGGCGGTGAAGACTACCAGAGTTACCAATTTCAGCATTGCGCTCTTCATAGACACAACTCCTCATCCGAATTTACATCTCGACTGCGACTCTTCAATCAAGCCGCATAACAGTGGCATCTGCATTGGCCGTAAAAGCCCCGACGCACACTGTTTAACTAACGGGATTCGAGACCTTATTTTTGGTGGCTTCGGTTGTCAAGGCTCTTGCGAGGCAGTGCGCCGATCTATTCCGATCGATTTAAATTCCCTTGGATCTTCAACACTTTCTGGATCGCCGCGCGGCGGAGCCGGCAAAGAGACCGACGCCCCGTCGATGGACGTGGAGATTTCTCCTCCTGTTTCGACGCTCCCCAATCCGCGGTCGTCGACCGCCTCGAAGCGGTCCCCAATTCCAAGGCCCACCATCCCCCGCTGACAGCCCGGCGCCGATCCCGATGGAGCTTCGCCATCTCATCCCCTTTGATCTCGTCGCCGAACCGTACTATCACTGCCGGCGTGAATGACCCGGCCGAGCGCACGCCGCCCAATCCGCGCCGGGAAACCAACTGGATTTACGAACGGAGCGACCTCCGAGGTCGCGCCATACCGACCACGCAACCTGGCTACCCCCCATCCGGCCGATCACGCCGATTTGATGACCGGACCCAACTGACGGATACACGCATGGACCTGTCTCGTTATATTACCACCACGGACACTTCGAAGTACGCCGCCGATGAGCGCCACAACATCGTCTTCGCCGCCAGCGAAGTCGCACCGTTTTCCAAGACCGGTGGACTGGCCGACGTCGCCGCAAGTCTGCCCCGTGCCCTCGCCCAGCGCGGGCACAACGTCGCGATTTTGACGCCGCTATACGGCCACCTCGACCCCGACCAGATGCGTCTAAGCCGGCGACTTCGCACCCTGGAAGTCCCTCGCCAGAGTAAAAACCAGGCCAAAGTGGAGGCCACCCTGTGGGAGAGCCGACTGGAGCATGGTGTCCGGATCTTCTTTATCGAAGCCGATCAGTACTTCGGTCGCCAGGGTCTGTACGGCGATGGGGAAGAACAATTTGATGACAATGCGGACCGCTTCGCCTTCTTTAGCCGGGCCATCGTGGAGTTTATTCGCGACTACTCGCTGCCCGTCGACGTCATGCACTGCAACGACTGGCATACAGCGCTGGCGCCGCTGTACGCCGAGCACTATTTTGCAGACGAATTCGAAGAGACGTCTTCGGTACTCACGATCCACAACCTGGCATTTCAGGGCAAATTCGACGACGCCCACTTCGACGACACCGGCCTGCCGAAAAAATACGCCTCCAGCGCCCAGATCTTGGATAACGACGGCGATCTGAACTTCATGAAAGCCGGTCTGATGTACGCCGACCGAATCACCACCGTCAGTCCTGGATATGCAGAAGAGATTCAGGTTCCGGAACACGGCGCCGGCCTCCACGAAATCCTCAGCGAGCGAACCGACGATCTGGAAGGAATTTTGAACGGCGTCGACTACAACGTGTGGTCTCCGGACGTCGATCGCCATATCGAAGTTCAATACGACGTCGACACTCTCAACGGAAAGCGCCAGAACAAAGCCGATCTCCAGCATCGGATGGACCTTCCGATCCGCCCCACCCTGCCGATGGTCGGCGTCGTCAGTCGCCTGACCAAACAAAAGGGCATCGACGTTCTGATGCCCACCGTTCGCGCCCTGTTGTCGGATGTCACCGACGACCGCGACGGCTTCCAACTGGTGGTCCTGGGCGACGGCCCCAAAGAGTTTCGGGACCTGGTCCAACAACTGGCCGACGAATTTCCGCAGCGCGTCGCCTTTCGCGCCGGGTACGACGAGCCGCTGGCCCATCGCATCCAGGCCGGTTCCGATATTCTGGCCGTCCCCAGCCGCTACGAACCCTGCGGCCTCACCCAGATCTACGCCCTTCGCTACGGCACCGTCCCCGTCGTCCACGCCACCGGAGGTCTCACCGACACCGTCTCCGATCTGCGCGACGATCCGGAGACGGGTACGGGCTTTGTCTTCGATGAGTTGACGGAAGACGCACTCGCCGGCGCCCTGGAGCGCGCCGCGGCGACCTACCGCAATTACCGAAAGTGGCGACCGCTGATGGTTCGCGCAATGAAACGAGACTTCTCGTGGTATGCTTCGGCGCGCCGCTACGAGGATCTGTTCACCGCGGTCAAACACAGCCGGTCCGCCGAATAAACTCCATCACCGACAGCCGCTGCTTCGGCGCCACCATCGCCACAACTCGTGTTATCTGAGCCACAGGGAATCCGATGTCCGACCAGCAATCCAATCAAGAACGCTTCGAAGAGCTCGACGAACGCGCCGAACAAGGCGGTGGCCAAGAGCGCATCGAGCGCCAGCACGATGCCGGCAAACTGACGGCCCGCGAGCGCATCGACCTCTTTGTCGATCCGGGAACCTTTGTCGAACTCGACAAATTCGTCACCCATCGATGCAGCGATTTCGGCATGGAGGATAAAAAGATTCCCGGCGACGGAGTCGTCACCGGCTACGGCAAAGTCGACGGTCGAACCGTCTATATATTCGCTCAGGACTTCACGGTCTTCGGCGGCAGTCTCAGCGGTGCCTTTGCCGAAAAGATCTGCAAGGTCATGGAGCTCGCTCAGCAAAACGGAGCGCCCGTCATCGGCCTCAACGACTCCGGCGGCGCCCGCATCCAGGAGGGCGTCGTCAGCCTCGCCGGCTATGCCGACATCTTCCACAACAACGTCCAGGCCAGCGGTGTCGTCCCCCAGATCTCGGCAATTATGGGTCCCTGTGCCGGCGGCGCCGTCTACAGCCCGGCACTGACGGACTTCATCTTCATGGTCGAAGATACGTCCTACATGTTCATTACCGGACCGGACGTCGTCAAAACGGTAACCAATGAAGAGGTCGACAAACACGAACTCGGCGGGGCCACCGTCCACAGCGAGGAGAGCGGCGTCAGCCACTTCAAGTGCGAATCCGAAGAGGAGTGCATCGCCGCGATTCGCGAATTGCTGTCGTTTATCCCCTCCAACAACGCCGAAGATCCGCCCTTTAAGCCCACCGACGATCCGGCGGACCGGCGCGACCACCAGCTCCAGCATATCGTCCCCGAAGACCCGTCGATCCCCTATGACATGACTGATCTGATCGACCTGGTCGTCGACGACGAACACTTCTTTGAGGTCCAGCCCGACTATGCGCGAAATATCGTCGTCGGCTTTGCCCGCCTCGGCGGCCGCTCGGTCGGCGTCGTCGCCAACCAGCCCAAGCACCTGGCGGGCTGTCTCGATATCGAATCGAGTCAGAAGGGAGCGCGCTTTGTGCGCTTTTGCGACGCCTTCAACATCCCGGTCGTCACCTTCGTCGACGTCCCCGGCTTTCTTCCGGGCGTCGACCAGGAATACGGCGGCATCATCAAACACGGCGCCAAGCTGTTGTACGCATTCTCGGAGGCCACGGTCCCGCTGATTACCGTCATCACCCGCAAGGCCTACGGCGGCGCCTACGATGTGATGAGCTCCAAGCATATCGGCGCCGATATCAATCTCGCCTATCCCACCGGTGAGATCGCGGTGATGGGTCCCGACGGCGCCGTCAACATCATCTTCCGAAATGAATTGGCCGACGCCGAGGACCGGGAAGCCAGAAAGAAGGAACTCGTCGACAAGTATCGCGAAACCTTTGCCAATCCCTTCCGGGCCGCC
>CAYUPT010000428.1:0-4175 GCA_964446725.1 uncultured Bradymonadales bacterium
GACCACCGTGGATCGAAAGACCCCACCGGTTTTAGGCCGGTGGTGAATGAGTTTGGTAATATAGCGCAGGCTGGGGGCTTCAGAACGCTGGGGGCGCGGACGGCTTAAAGTTCATTGACACCATGTCCCGGAGGCCATTTTTTCGTCGATCCCGTATCTCCAGAGTGATCGGCCAACGCGAACGCCCATTTGAGTGAGCATCATCCGGTCGATGCGAAACACGGAGGCTACCCTGGGTTCAATCACCAGGATCACAACCATACCGGACTGCGACGAGTCTCATAGATCCCGACGATGCTCAAAGGTCGAGGTCTCCCACTTTTCCAGTCTGGCCTTGGCCTCTCGCCAGTCCGTCATGACCTCACTGAGCGTATCCCAGAACGCATCGTCGTGATGGCGATGCACGAGGTGGCAGACTTCGTGGGCACAGACGTACTCCATCGCAAACTTCGGCGCCTGAATGAGCCGCCAGTTGATGCGAACCACATTGTCCTTTCCGCAGGTGCCCCACATATTTTGCTGCTCACTCAGTTCCACATCGTGTAGTTCGGCGTCCAACCGTTTGACGTAGCGGCGACAGAACTTCCGGGCGTCGCGAAGTGACCGTTTGCGCAACCAGCCGTTGAACGCCTGGCGAAGTCGCGCTCGCCGTGCCTCATCCGACAGCCCCTCGGGGACCGTGACGTGGAAGCGGCTGCGGCATTCGATTTCTGCCCGACGCACGTCGCCTTCCTCGATATTGAGCATCAGACGCCGCCCGCGGTACATCAGCTTTGCTCCGCTCTTCCAGCGCTGGGGCACTGCCGCCCGCCCGGCCTCTCGGTCGCGTAAATCAATGAACGTCTCGAAAATCCAGCGCCGCTTCTTGTCGACGAAGGCATCGACGCCATCGGCGTCTTCTTTTGGGGCGATAACGACGACGCTCTGCGGGGTCACCTCGATGCGCTTTTTCCCGGCCTCTGCACTGAAGCGCACCTCATAGGGAATAATCGTGTCGCCAATCTGCAATTCGGGCATACTCGGTTACACCTTCGCGTAGTGGGTTCTCGCAAATTTCTCGATCTTCTCCGGAACCCCCGACCACTGCTCGACACCGGCCTCGATCAACATGTGACGGACCTTTTGCCGCAGCTTTTTTCGCGTTCCCGTCTTGTGCTGCCATCGAAGCGGGGCATGCTCGCTGGACCGATAGATCTCGTCGATCTGCTCGGCCAACTCGTACATTGCACTTTCGGCCTCCTTACGTCCGACGCCTTCGGCCAGCCCTTTGCTGTACGCATCACCGTTCTCAGCCGGGGGCTCCCCGGCATCGTCCGCGAGACTCTCCTCGAGGATCCGGAGAACGCCGTATGCCTCCTGGTTTAGATCGGTTTTTTCGTGGGCTTCTTCCTCGACCTCCAAGTCCTGCGCGATCTCTTCGGCCTCTTCGAGCACTTCGTCGGCGTCGAAGAGCTCCAGTTGAAACGACTCGATCAATTCGCGCACTCGCTCGCTGAACTTTTCGTAGCGCTGTTCGTTGTCCTGCGACTTCTCGCGCACAATCTTCTTGAGTTCCGTGATCTTGCGCACCGCCGCCGTCTGAAGATCTTCGGGGTCGGAATCGAAATCGTCCCAGAACATCGGGTCTTTGAGGCTGCGAAGCGTGCACATCTCATCGATGCCGGTGACCTGCACGTGCTTCTTCAACATCTCGCGGATTTTCTTGCTGTAATCGCCGAAGTCGAGATCCGCTTCGTCCTGCTCCCACTCCTGTTTGCCCAGCGGCATCATGGCGCCGATGAACTTCACGTCTGGCTCGTAAGGAATGACTTCCTGGTCCGGCATCAGAGCGGCGTACAGATCCATGAATTCCTTCGCCCGACGCCGAAATAGATACCATCGGTCCTCTCCGCCGAGCGCATTGACCGCCGCCACCGGGTCCCGGTCGGCGTCGCCGTCGACCATGGCCATCACGGTGCGGTGGGCATCCTTTAACTCGGCAACCAGGTCTTCTTCACTCTCCATCGCGCCGGCGACATCCTCTTGCCGGTACGCCGACAGCGCTCCTTTCAGGTCCTTCGACACCCCGACGTAATCGACGATCAACCCGTAGGGCTTATTTTCGTAGCGCCGATTCGTCCGCGCAATGGCCTGCAAAAGGTTGTGGTCCGTCAGGGACTTGTCGAGGTACATCGCCTGTTCTACGGGGGCGTCGAATCCGGTGAGCAATTTATTGCAGACGATCAGAAATTTCAGTTCCGTATCCTCGTCGCGGAAGCGCTTGATCGTCTCTTTTTGTTGGGCCTCCGTCAACTGATAGTCGACGATGTCCCGATAGATCGCCTCTTCCGAAATGCGACCGAGATCATTGTTGCCCTTCGAGTAGATCGGCGCGCTCATCGCCTCCGCCCGCCGGTGGGCCTCCGTCTCGTCGAGCCCCTCCTCAGTGACAAACCACCGGGTGATCGCCTCGTCGAGCGCCTTTTTGTACTTTACCAGCGCCTTGCGGTTCGTGCAGACGATCTGGGCCTTGAATCCGTCGGGCATCACCTTTCTGCGGTAGTGTTCCCAGATATCTTGCGCGAGCAGCGCGATCCGGGGCTCGAGCTCCGCCAGGTGCTTTTTTTCGACACCCTTTTCCTTGAGTTCCTCCACAATTGACGGCGGCAGATGGGCAGACCAGTGCTCGAAGGTCTCGTCGAGGCGTTGGTCGTCGAGTTGCCAATTTGTCATCCGCGCTGTGTATCGCACTTCGACTGTCGCCTTGTCCTCGACGGCCTGGTCGATGCCGTACTTGTCGAGATACAGCTCGTCGGGCGTCCCGAAGTTATCGTAGGTGTCCTTGTCGTCCTTTTTGACCGGAGTCCCCGTAAACCCGAAGTAGAACGAATCGGGGAGCGTGGCCCGCAAATAGGCACCCAGCAGCTCCTCCTGGGTGCGGTGGCACTCGTCGATCAGCAGAATCCACCGGTCGCTGTCGTCGATTGCCAGCTCTTCGACGGCCCGGCGGCGCTGTTGGATACTCCCGGAGCGCAGTCGATCGTCGTCGTAGTCGAACTTGAAGATCGTCGACGTGATGGTGCGGCCCGGGCTGTCTTGCTCCAACTGCTTTCGCAGTTGCTCGATCGACTCCGCGTGCTTCGGGTTCGGCAACCCGCAGGCGTTGAACGTCTTCGTGATCTGGGTGTCGAGATCTCGGCGGTCGGTCACCACCAGAATATTCGGGTTCTTCAACGAGGGATGGTCCAGACCGCGGTGGAATTTCAGCTTTAACGTCGCGAATACCATCGTCAGCGACTTGCCCGACCCCTGAGTGTGCCAGATCAGCCCCTGACGGTGGTCGCCCTCGCAGACCCGCTGCACCATCTTGTTCGCCGCCCGATACTGCTGGTAGCGACAGATCTTTTTGACCACTTTCTGCGCCTTTTCATCCCGCTCGAAGATCACGAAGTGGGCCACCAGATCGAGCAGTCGCTTCGGCTCAAGCGTCGCCCAAAGCCCCTTGTCCATCTGCGAAGCAAACTCCCGTTCGTCGCGAGGCCACGGGTCGCGCCATCGAAACCAGAACTGCCAGGGCGCGCCGGTCGCCGCGTACCGAAACTGCGTTCTATTGGTCGCGATGTTGAAGACGTTCGACGCAAATAGCCGCGGGGCCTGTTTTTGGTAGCGCTCCATCTGGTAGTGGCCCTCTTTGACGGCGACGTCCGTATCCTTGGCCTCCAGCACCACCAGTGGGATGCCGTTGCAGTAGACCAGGACGTCCGGTTGGATCGTTGCGCCAGGGCCTTTGACCCGGAGCTGGCGGGTGACCACCCACTCGTTGTTGTCCGGGTCGTCGAAGTCGAGGAGTCGAATGGTGGTATGCGTCGATGCACCGGGTTCTTTTTTGGAGTAGTTGCCCCGAAACCGCTCGAACCACTCCTCGTTGTCGCGCTCGCCGACCAGCTCGCCGTAGACGCTCTCGGCGGTCTCCCGGCCCACGTCGTTGATCCTCATCACCGCCCGGATGACCGGCTCGCGAAGCAACACGAAGCGCTTGCCTTCGCGCAACTCATCGAGTTGGTCGGCACTCATAAACCGGTAGCCCATCGACTCCAGTTTCTCGATGGCCGGCTTTTCGACGTGTTCGTATTCAGTCATGGCGTGACTCACTTTACGTCCAGTGCCCCGTCGCGTTGCGGTCGTTGACGACAGCG
>CAYUPT010000429.1:0-4162 GCA_964446725.1 uncultured Bradymonadales bacterium
GGGAGTTATGAACCACTCGTCCCTGCATATCCACGGTCAGATGGGCTGTCGGAAATTCGAGGGAAATATCGACCAGATCATTTAACTCCGGCGCCTCTTCGAGCCGCACCATCACGGCACCGACCTCCAAGATCTGGTGGAGCAATCCGTGAACCCGAACCGGGGCCTCCGCCGTGATTTTGACCGATGTCGCCGCCGGCCCACCGCCCTCGGTGGTCATCGACACCGTATCGGGCCGAAGCGGACGCACCACGCCGCTGTCGATGCGACCGGTCCATCCGCTCGACACCTCCGATCCGGCCTCCGGAGTGCCGGCGGCGTCGCCCTCCACACAGTCCTCCAGCACCGCCGAAAATACCTCTTCGACCGTCTCCTCTGACAGAGCGCCGAAGCGATCTTCGAGCAATTGTTTCAGCGAATTAAATAGGGCGTGCGCGTCGCCCGGCCACTGATCTCGGTTCATGAAGTGGGTCCGGTGGAGGGCGTAATCATCGGGCTCGATCTTCCCACAGCATACTGAAATATCGTTCCAGCCGGCCAATGCCGTGTCAACAACCTGCTCCATTCCATTGGGTTTGCTCCCGGGGTACTGCGCCTTGAGCACTCATGGGTGGTGCATCTGGCGCGTCGAGGGCGCGCTGGATCTACGGTGCGGCTCGCTCGAGATAACCTCAAAAGCATCGCCTTGTCGCCGCGCCTTGCCCGGCGCCATCTCGACGTTGCAGCCTGCTACCGTCAACTTCGGCTCCAGGCGTTATACCGGTTGGCATGCCATCGGGGCCACGCCATTGAACAACGGGTTCAATTTCGGTCTACCCATAGTGTCGCATCGGGCCCCGAAGACCAAGCATCAATCGGTGGAACTCGGTGGGCGCGAGTCGCCATTCTCATCGGTGTCCTCGTCGTCGGGCGCCGCGTCTTCGCCGTCGTCGGGCGCCGAGTCGTCGTCGGGCGCCGCATCCTCCGACGGACCGGAATCAGCGGCGATTTGTTGAGACGTCGCCTCCTCGTCGCTGTCGCCGGCATCGCGATCGTCTCCATCTTCCGGCTCTTCGTAGACAGCGCTCGACGTGCCCTGGTCTGCCGACGGCTCCCGCTCTTCGGAGGGTTCCTCATCGCCCTCCTTCTCATTGCGGCGAGGCTGCGACGAGCGGGCCGGTCTCGTGGGATTTCCGGTATATATCGAACTATTTTGATACCACTGCGCCACATCGGGAAATAGTACTTTGACGGCCCCGGCGATGGGAATCGCCAACACCACGCCGAGCAGGCCGGCGACATTTCCACCGATGAGCAACACGATAATGACTGCCACCGGCGACATTCCGACCTTGTCGCCCATCACACGCGGCGTAATGTAGTAGCTTTCAGCGAGTTGAATGACCGTAAATGCCAGCCCCACCCCGATGAGCGCCCACCAGCCGGTCCATTCGATGATCACCACGATAAACGCCAGCACCGATCCGACGGCAAAACCCAGATAGGGAATGACATTCAAAAACCCGGTCAACAACCCGATGACTGCTCCCGACTGGGCATCGTGACCGGTCAGTCCATACACCAACCCCAGGCCGATGGCGTACAGCACGGCCAGTATCAGCGATACCTGAATTTGCCCTCGAAACCACTGGCCGACGGCGAGGTCCATCTTGCGGAGCCGATCCAGAATCAATTCCCGTTTGGCCTCCGGGACAAATTTTCTAAGCCGGTCTTTTCCACTCTCGAAATCCCGCAGAAAATAAATGGTGAAGACGGGAATCATCACCAGGTTAAAGAGGCTGACCAAAATCACCTGGGTTCGCGTAATGGCTTCTCCGGCCCAGGCACCGATCTGGTCGGCCACCGTCGGCACGGCATCGCGAATCTCCTGGCCGTACGCTTCAAATAACTCGCCAATCGTCTGCGGAAGTTCGATCCCCAGCGTACTCGTCACCCAGGGGATCGTCTGCTCTTCGAGTACCCGCCAGGCCTGGGGGGCCCGTTCCCCGATCTTGCGGACCTGATCGGCCATGGTCGGATACAGCACCCAGGCAAAGACGACGACAAACAGCGACAGAACCACCATGATGATCATAATGCCGATGGTCCTCGGCACATTTCGCGCCTCCAGCATCCCCACCGCGGGATTGATCAGATAGGCCAACAGCATGGCCATAAAGATCGGAAACACCACGGCACTCATCTCGATGAGAACCCAGATGCCACCGGCGATCAACAGCACGTAAAACGCGAGTTTGGCCAGCAAAAACGGATAGCGCTCGTAGCGCTCCCACTGCACACCGGGGCTGAGCCGGTTGGCGTCGTCGTCGGCGGATTCTCGCTGTGAAGACGTCTCGGATTCCATCAATAATGCTCCAACTATATATTCATCGGCTCCCGGCGACGCGATCGTTATCGCGATGCGGGGCCGGTACTACCGTTATTCGCCGGCTTTCGGTCGAAGCCAGAATTCCGTGAGATCGTCGACCGTCGAATCCTCGCTGCGTACCAATTCGAACTCGTCGAAATCATGATGCTCCAAGACCCGAAGCGCGTACTCCAGGCGAGGCCCGCTCGACTCGGCATCGGCGTGGACTTGCAGCGCCACCACGCCTTCGGCGGCCCAGCGCTCGACGACGCGCCCCACGTCATCGATATCGGTCAGGCGGCTGCGTATCGCTTCCAGGTATTCGGCGCGCCCGACATCCCGAAGGGCGAAGACCTCTCCGTCGGTCTGACTTCCGACGCGACCGCTGGCGCGGTGGAGGCTGTGTCCCATGACATCGCCCAGCGCCGTGCCAGTCACTTCGCGAGCGGTGGCCAGCAATTCCTCGGGTTCGCCCTCGAAGACCTGGCGGGTGACCGTAAATTGATCGAGCGCCACCCCATCGGAGTCACCGGCGGGCACCAAGGTCAGATTCGCGTGGGCCTCAATGCCCTGGTAGCCCAGCGGCGCCACCGCCTGTACCGGCCGATACTCGATTTCGCCCACCAACACGCGTTCCGCGCCCAGCAACCGGCCCACCTGAGCGGCGTTATTCGTCGATAATCCGGGGCGCCGGTAAATCCGGCTGATATCGACGCTATCGGGCATCGCCGGCTGCAGTCCGGCATTGTCGAGGGCCGACAGCACGACTTCATCGGAGCCCGTCCACTGCGGATCGTCGGAGCTACTCCACCAGAAGCGAACCTGGCGGTCACCGCCGGCGAGTTCACCGTCGACAATCTCGGTCATCAGGACCAGTACATCCGAATTGCCGGATGCTGTCGCCGTCGCCGGAACGAGCCCCACCGCAACGACGAAGACCAGAGCCGAGAGCAGACTTGTTGTGTATTGCTTCCACATTCGAGATCTCCATCGTTCCTTGCGTTGATCGCGGTCGCCGTCGGAATCCCCGATGCGACACACATCGACTCAATAGCCAATCACAGGCCCTCAGATAAGGCAATACCATCGCCACGCGCAGTCCGCTTAGCGCGCCGGGCGAGGCGCCAATTGGAGGTTCACATCAATATCGACACCGGCTTCCACTGTGGCCGTCTCTACAGCCTCTAGTGGCGTCCCGCGCTCCCCGGCGCGCAGTCGAAACAGATGCTGTCCTCCGTACAATCCATCCATTTTCACCCCGGCCTCGTCACAGGGCAGACTGCGGCGATAGACCTCGTGGTTCGATTCGTTGAATACGGCGAGCTCCACCGATTCCAGTCCCTCCGATGAACAATCCATCCCCGACGGCAGCGTCCAGTCGACATCGGCCCCGCCGGTCCGCGCTACCAGGTCGACGCGGTCGATTTGTGTGACCATTCCCGGACGAACCATTACATCTTCGATGCGCGCCGAATATCGACCGATGCCATCGACGTCTTCACCTCGAAATTCGGCCTCCCACAATCCGGGGGTCAACCCGTCGAAACGGGCGCCTCCCGTCGTGCATCCAACGCGCCGGGTCACTTGCTCCTCATTCGCCTCGAGAGCGATCTCAACGGTATCGACACCGCCCTCCTCGCATCCCAATGGCGCGACCTCCCAGCTCAATTCGGCGGCCCCGTCCTCGTAGGGTTCGAGTTCGCCACAGCCGGCGACGGCCACGACCCATAGCGCTGTCACCACCACGGCTGTATTCCACTTCATCGACGACCTCCAGTGCGTGCTGCTCGCGACCTATCGATTCAACGAGGTCAG
>CAYUPT010000430.1:0-2573 GCA_964446725.1 uncultured Bradymonadales bacterium
AGTTTCCCGATGGCCGATGTATTTCACCACGTCGCCCGGGCCATGAACTGATTGTAGAGCATTGATCCATCCACATTGACGGGGATCACTCTTCGCTTCCGGGCCAGGTGTATCTTCCGGGAGGGGATACACCATTTGATGCCCTCATTTGGCCCTCGATTTGATCATTCTGGACTGATGTTCCGCTGGTCTGATCCCCTGCTGGTGACTCCTGGATGGCGATTTGCCTGCCGGTGGTGTTTCAGCGTTCATGCTGCAAAATCACACTGCGATCTGCCGGGCTCGTGAATAATCCGGGTTATGCTCGGATGAGTGCCGCGGTGCGGTGGAGGGGGCTGGGAGCACGCGAAGCGTAGACCTTCGTGTCGGCGAATTGCGTCATCGTGTTTTCGTGGAGTTCAGCTATAGCCTATTCAAAGAGAAGCCTCCGTTTCGTAAGGTAAGAGAAGGTCCAACAACCCAAACCAAACAGAAACGGAGGCCTTCAATGAGCCAAGGTACCTACGAAGCTGTTGATTTCCAAGACTACCGAGACACGACAAAGATAGAGCGATTTGAAACTGGGAGATTGATCGTCGGCATCGATATCGCAAAGCGTATCCAATACGCCTGTCTGATGGGCTCAGCCCCTGGAGGAGGCTGGGAAGAGTACGATATTGTAACCTTTAATGCATCGGAGACCAGGGAGTTTGTCGACTTCCTTGCCGGACTGGATTCAACGATCGAAATTGTCCTTGAGCCATCGGGGACCTATGGAGACCCGCTTCGAGAGCAGTGCAGAAGGTGCGATCTATCGGCCTGGCGCGTCCGGCCCAAACAGGTCCATGACGTCGCCGAGGTCTTCGATGGTGTGCCCAGTTTGCACGATGCGAAAGCGGCGTATTTGATCTGTCGTCTCCACCAAAATGGAGTCACTCGCCCCTGGCAGGTGGCCGATGGGATGACCCGTTCGGTTCGGGCGATACTGGAGCGATACGATGAGGCGGAGTTGGAGAGGCGGCGTCTTTGCGGAAAACTCGAAGCGAAGCTGTCTCGTCATTGGCCGGAAGCGACCGAAATCTTGGGGCTGGGAACGGCGACGCTTCAAAAGGTGCTGGCTGAATTTGGCGGGCCGGCCGGTGTGGCGCAACAGCCCGAAAGGGCCCGCAAACTGATGCGAAAGGCCGGCGGGACAATGCTTTCGACAGACAAAATCAGGCGACTTGTCGATTCGGCCTCAACGACCCGGGGGGTACCGATGTTGGAGCAAGAACAGAAGACACTGGCCGAATTTGCCACCCGGCTCTACGACGCCCGTGTCAAAAAGCGCACCGAACAACGTCGACTTAAGGAGCTGACGAAGGACAACGAGGAAGTCTCGTCGATGGCCGCCCAGGTCGGAGTGACCACAGCCTGCGTTCTCATTGCCTACCTGGGCTCGGTCGATAACTACGAGGCGGCCGCAGCGTATGAAAAAAGTGGGGGCCTCAATCTCAAAGAAAAGAGCAGCGGCAAGTACAAAGGTCAGCTCAAGATCACAAAGCGAGGACCTTCGGCGGTTCGGCGATACCTATGGATGGCTGCCCTACGGATGGTGACCAAACACGATGGATGTCCCGTCGCCCGGGCGTGGTACAAAAAAATGCTCGGTCGCAATGGAGACAACAAAACCAAAGCATTGGTAGCGCTGATGCGAAAGCTCATCCGAGCACTGTACCACCTCGGCCAGGGCAAGGACTACGATGCGACGAAGCTGTTCGATGTCAGTCGTCTCTCCATTTCGTCTTAAGAATATCGAGCTGTCGCGATCATCGACTCAAACCAAGGAGCAGTGATGAATTAAGCCCAACCACATTGCGACGTTATGCACGTGATCTACAGAGTTGATCGTCGAGACGACCTTATTTCCGCGCTAAAGCCATACTGAGCCTCAACCGGAGTTCTAAGGCGTCTCGTGGTCATTTTCCCTGATGTCAAATCTACAATGAAGCTGATTCAGAGACACTTCGGTGTACTCTCCATGAGACAGCTTCTGGCTACCATCACGGAACCAGCCCGATCGATCATACAGATCTAGCATCGTCACAACATCTGCACCGGAGGTATGTTGAGCCCGATTTTTTCAAACGATGCCTTCGGTGTATCCAACAATCTACGTTCTCGCACCTGAGAAGCGGTTTGACAGGCTATGACAGCACGGAGAGCTTCTCCGCAGTCGGCAGTATCGCGGCATGAGGTTTCGCGATGCCCCCTCAGCCTCCGCTGCGCGCCGGCAGCTCCCCGACCGGGGAGCGGACTTCTAGGAGGTGGCGGCGGTACGGGGTCTACCGGTGTCCCGGCGGAGTTATTTGGAACAATTTTGGCCGCCGCTGTAGTTGAAGTGTGGGACCATGGTTACATACTCATCATGGACACCGATTTGATGGGTTCGCTGGGCGATTCGATTGGGAACGGGACGATTGATGGAACGACGCTTGAGGTCGGGAATAGGTTCGACGCTGGTCACCATAGCGACGGTCGTCGCAGTGGCGACGGCGGGTTCGGTAATATCCAACGAGGCATCGGCCCAGGAGGCGGTGGCCGGAGAATTTGAT
>CAYUPT010000430.1:2583-4139 GCA_964446725.1 uncultured Bradymonadales bacterium
GAGGGCGATTCGCATCGCGCTCACAGGCTGGCGGCGGCCCATACCATCGGAGAGTTGCGGACGTATCTGACGCCGCAACAGTACTCGTCGCGGCTTCTGGAAGCCGCCGACAGTGTCGACGATCCGCTCGTGGAATTTGTGGTTCGGCGCCGGGCGGCTCGCGCCATTTTGGAGGGTGGGACGGAGTCGACGGCGACGGATGCCGAATTTGCCGACGATCAGTCCTGTCTCGTCGACTGGGAGCTGGTCGGACCCTTCGAAAATCACTCCATGCAGGGGTTTTACGAGGCGCTGGCGCCGGAATTCGGCGAGGTCGGACCCTATTCGGGCCGCTACAGCGAGGTCGATTGGCGCGAGCTTCGCGACGGCCATCATCTGTGCAACTACCGGCTCGGAAGCCGGGTTCATCCGTCGACGTCGGCCGTCGTCTATCTGGCGACCACAGTCGATGTGGACGCGCCCCGGGATGCGACGCTGCTCGTCGGTACCGAGGGGGCCTATCGGGTGTGGGTCGACGGCGAACCCGTCGGGCAGCGCACGGCCGAGCAGGGCCAGAGTGTCGATGCCGAGGGGTGGGCTGTGGAGCTCGACGGCGGGACCCACGAGATCGTCGTCAAATTGGCGTCATCCGGCCAGGGAGGCCTGCCGGGGCTGGCCCGACTTGTCGACGCCGATGGCCACATCATCGACGACTGGAGCGCCGAAGCCGGTGTGGAGTCCGCGGAGGTCGGTGAATTCGAATCGATGGGCATGCCCGACGGCGGAGCGCGGATGGTCATCGAATCCGGCATCGCATCCGAGGATCTGTCGGCCCGGCTCGGCGCGGCGACGCTGTGGCGCCAGTTGTACAGCGAGGACAGCAGCACGCCCTGGCGCAATGTGGCCGATGAACTTCACGCTCAGCGCGACGAGTTGTCGGGCCGCCAATTGGTGTGGCTTTCGCGGCTGTACGAGGAGTTGTGGCGCCGCCAGGCACTGCTCGACGAGGCCGTCGAGCACTACGGCGATGACCGCTTCGTGGCGCTTCACCGGGCCCGGGAGCGCGGCGGGGGACTGGCGCGCGTCGGTCGACAACAACAGCGGGAACAACTGGAGCAGTTGGTCGATGAAAATCCCGACTATTTGATGGCTGTCCACTCGCTGGCCCGCTGGTTTCAGCGAGAGGAAGGGGCGGCCCGGGCGCTGCGCACCCTGGAACGCTACGACGGTGACGACCGCAACCGGCGGCCGGCCTGGGTGAGCATGGCGGCTCGACTCCACGACCAGAGCGGAGACCGCCGGCGGGCCGCCGAGTTGCGCCGTGATGCGGCCGCCGTCCACCGGCTCAGTGGCGTCTTTGGCGGGACGTTGATCCGGGAGGCGATGGCCCGCGACGATTACGACGAGGCCCGAGAACTCATCGACGACTACCAACAGCACGCTCCCTGGGCGACGACCTGGAGTATTCGGGAGTCGATGCTGTGGCGAGCGGCCGGCGATGTAGAAACTGCGCTCGCCGTCATCGACGATCTCGTCGACCAGGCGCCGGGCGATGCCGACCTCCAGCGCCGCCGCGC
>CAYUPT010000431.1:0-4132 GCA_964446725.1 uncultured Bradymonadales bacterium
GGTCACGCCGAGCGACACCGTCGAATTCTAGCTGACAAGGCTTCTTCACCACCGACACGAGGTCCGGTGAGGTCGCTCGCTTCGACGGTTTCCCCTCTTCCGCAGGCCCCGGTATGCCTTGCGCTACCGGGCAATACGCTTTGTCTGCTAAATCACGAGCAGATGTCGTGCGCAGGCCCCCGGTATGCCTTGCGCTGCCGGGCAATACGCTTTGTCTTCTAAATCACGAGCAGATGCCGTGCGCAGGCCCCGGTATGCCTTGTGCTACCGGGGAATACGCTTTGTCTGCTAATTCACGAGCAGATGTCGTGCGCAGGCCCCGGTATGCCTTGCGCTGCCGGGGAATAAGCCTTGTCAGCTACAGGGGAATCAGCCTTGTCGGCTACGAGTAAATGACGTGTTCCGTCAGAAAATCCTGGACCGACCCCAGAAAGTGATCGACCGTATCGGCCCGGCGCCAGCCGTGGCCCTCGCCTTCGTACACGTGATGCAGATGGGGCACACCGCGCCGTTGCAGCGACTCGGCGATCATCTCCGTTTGCTCCGGTGGGACCACCTTGTCTTCGCTTCCGTGATACAGCGCCAGATCGTCTTCGATGGCATCTGCCGAAAATAGCGGAGAGCGCTCGCGATACAGATCGGAGTGTTCGGGCAGCGGGCCGACGAGCGAGTCGCAGTAGCGCTCCTCGAATTTGTGGGTGCCGCGCTGGAGCTCAAAGAGGTTGGAGACGCCGTACATCGAGACACCGGCGCTAAAGGTTCCCGGATGGCGCACCAGCGACTGCAAGACGGTGTAGCCGCCGGCGCTTCCGCCCATGATCACAATGCGCTCCTCGTCGGCGAGCCCCTCGTCGACGAGAAACTGGGCGGCGCCGACGGCGTCCTCCACATCGACGATGCCCCAGTTTCCGAAGAGAGCCTCCATGTAGTCGCGGCCGTAGCCGGTGCTTCCCCGATAATTGACGTCGAGCACCGTCCAGCCCCGAGTGGCAAAGAATTGATTGCGGGGCTCCCAGGTCGCCACGCGCTGAGACGTCGGTCCGCCGTGGATCATGATGATCGCCGGCGGTTTGTCGGCTCCTGTAAAGCGGGGATTGGTCGGCGGATACAGAAGGCCGTGGACCTCGTCGACCGGGCCGTCGTCGTCGACGGACCACGACACCGGGCGGACCGTCGACAATTCATCCTCGTGGAGCCGCTCGCTGCTGCTGTAGGTTTCGACGGATTGATCGCCGTTGTCGTCGACGCTGACGATCCGCGGCGGACGCGATGACGAACTGGCGATCGCGGCCACTCGACCCGTCGACGAGACCGATAGTTGATTGAGATCGGTATACGACTGGAAGTGCTCGGTGGTCGCCAGTTCGGACTCTAGATCGATGGTCTCCAGTTTGGATATTCCGCGCCGGCTGGAGACGGCCATCATCGATTCACCGTCGGGACTCCAGTCGAAGTAGCGAAGGCCCTGAACCCAGGCCGGCCCTCCGTACTCGCGGCCCGACTGCGAGATGATGCGCCGCGACTGGCCATCGTCGGATGCCACGCAGATCTGCCAATGACCGGAGCGATCCGTCAGATAGGCCAGCTGGGAGCCGTCGGGAGAAAATCGCGGTTGCTGAACGGCGACATCGTCGTCGGCGGCGATAACGGAGTGGTCGCCGGCGATCGGCTGGCCATCGTCGACGCGAATCGACGTCGACTCGATGCGCGACTGATTCCAGGGCATATTGGGGTGATCCCAGCTCGTCCAGACCAACCGGTCGCCCTCCGGATGCCAGGACGGCTGCATATAAAAGTCGGCGCCCTCGCCGACGATCGTCGGCCACCGTTCGCCGTCGGTGTCGACGACAGCGATGCGATCGTCGCCGTCGTGGTGGTGGACGTAGGCCACCAGATTGCCGTCCGGCGAGACCGCCGGCGAGGCCGCCGATCCCCACTCCGGGGTGATCGGCTCCGGAAGTCCGCGCTCGAGCCCGACGCAGTACAGGCGGCCGTCGTCTGCGGCGAAGTAAAGCCGGTCGCCATTGACGCAAAACGCACCGCCGCCGTAACCGACTCCTCCACCGACATCGAGGGCGTCGTTGATGACCTGCGGTGCATCACCGGGTCGGCGCACCACCAGAACGCCGCGCCCATCGCGCCGCTCGAGCCACACCAATGTCTCGCCGTCGCCGGCCCACTGAACATCGAGCAAGCCGCTGGACTCGGCAACCATTCGCGAACTCAGGCGACTCTTCCACAGTCCGTATTGGCGTCGTTGCTGTTGCATCGGTACTCCCTTGTTGTCGCAGTCATTATCACCGTCATATGCGCCGTATGACATAACACCAAAATGGCGCGCTATCCATGCCACAGGACCTCGGTTCTGGCCGACATTCGAGGAGAAGGCGCCCGACCCCACCGTCCGTGCGGCGCTGGTGAGCGAGGTTGCTGACATACGACGACCCCACCGTCCTCGTGGCGGTGGTGAGCGAGTTTGGTAACATAAATGGGAGAGGCGCAAACCACGACCCCACCGTCCTTGCGGCGGTGGTGAGCGAGTTTGCTGACATAAAAAAATCGCCGGCGGAAACTCCGCCGGCGACGTCCGTCTTAAACGGGACGACAATTAACTGAAACGCGGCACCGACGAGATGATGGCGAGCAGATTTCGAGTCGATCCGACTGCAGGCGTAGCAGCGCTACTCCAAAGGAGGAACGACCGAAAGATGCCGTCATCAGCCGTCGAGACGTTTGTTTCAGTTAAATGGCGGGCCGTGTAAAAGCCGCCAACTCCCGAACTTCACCGGGAGCTGCCGCTCGCTATTTGCCCATCAGGTCTCGATAAGCCCGATATTGTCGTCATCGCGCCAGTAGACGACGTTGATATTGTCGGTCTCGGCATTGGTGAAGACGAAAAACGGTCGATCCTCGAGCAATTCGAGCTGGAGAACCGCTTCGTTGACGCCCATCGGCTTGGCCTCGTACATGTCCTGGCGAAGGACTTTGGCCTCGCCTTTTTTGGTCTCCACGACCTTGGTGGCCTCCTCGGCTTCAGCAGCCGGCTCGTCTTCCTCGTCGGGAGCCGGAAAGCGCTCGTAGTCCTCTTCAAACTCGCTGTCGTAGTAGTCGAGGCCCTCGTAATCCTCTTCTTCGCCCATATCGGGGGAGGCCAGAGGACTGAGAACGCCCATCTTGAATTTGCGGGCCTCGCCGTTGGTCGGCTGGTGGTCGCGAAGCCGGTCTTTGTGACGCCGAAGCTGTTTTTCGATCTTGTCGAGCGCAATATCGATGGAGCTGTACATATCCTCGCTGCGCTCCTGACCCTTCACCGTCAGATTCTTGATCTGGAGGGTGAAGTTGGCGATATGCCAGAACTTTTCGACGGTCATGACAATCGAGGCGTCGACTTTGCCCTGAACGTATTTGTCACAGATCTTTTCGAGCTTGTCGACCGCGTAATTGCGCAACGACGGCGACGAATCCATGTTCCGGAAGGATACGTTCGCTTTCATCTTCGGACTCCTCGGTCTCGGGAATGAGAAAACACTACATTAGTGGGCGTCGACCGGACATTCCTCTCTGTCTGACCCATTGAGCCGGGCCCAGAGAACTCGGTCCACCGAGTCCCAGCTTCTACCATAAACTGTAACAGCGTTTGCACCAACCATATTCGATGATTTCAATGATTCGATGAGCTCGAAGAGACCGCCCACCGGGGCGCACGCCGCCAGCACACTCAGCCCGTCGACGATACGCAAGATCGCGCTCCGTTCAAGGGCCCGCCCAAAAATGCAATGGATTGCGGGGGGCTCGCGATGTCGGCGTCGCCACTTTCGACCCCGCCGTATCACCACTCCCTCGGAATATTCGCCTGCCGCGAGATGAGCCCGAGCAACTCCCCCTCTTCGCGCATTGTCCCCCGTGAGCAGGCCCTAGAATACGTCTTTTCGCTTCGAGCTCGACAAGATCCCCATCTTTTCTCGGTATTTGGCCACGGTGCGCCGGGCAATATCGATATCTTCTTGTTCCTCGAGGGCATCGGCGATCTTGGAGTCCGACAGTGGTTTTTCGGGATTTTCATCGGCGATGATGTCGCGGATCTTGGCCTTGACGGCCTCGCTCGCCAGGTCGCCTGCGCCGTCTCTGGAGA
>CAYUPT010000432.1:0-4132 GCA_964446725.1 uncultured Bradymonadales bacterium
GACAGCGCCGTCGACGATGACTCCGTCGACATTGAAATCTTTTTGTCCTCCTTTGAATTCGGCATCGAAGGCCTCGACGCCGGCGCCGACGTGGGGATGGTCTATCCCCGGGAATTCACCTCCTATTGCGGGCCCGAAGACTGCCAGTTGAGTTGCAGTTGGGATGACGGCAATACCGACATGCCCGTGACGGGCTGCGAGGCCGAAGACACCTTCGAGATCCCCGTGCCCACCGAAGACCGACAACTCACCGTCGAGGCCTGCCGAGGCGATGGTGACGGTCCCTGCCTGGAACAATCCTATTCGTTCAATCCCGACGAAGCCCACTGGGATCACGTCACCACCGGCGTAAACCACACCTGTGCGATTCTCGACAACGACAACTCCCTGTGGTGCTGGGGCGACGGCTCGCGCGGTCAGCTCGGACTGGGCGATACCGGCGAACGGACTACACCTCACCAGGTCGACGGAAGCTGGATCGACGTCTCCGCCGGCGACGAGCAAACCTGCGGTATCGACACCGACGGCGAATTATTTTGCTGGGGTAACAACGATCGCGATCAACTCGGGCTCGGAAGCGGTGAGGACAGCGACATCGAGGAACCGATGGCCCTGCAGGCATCCCTTTCCGGCTGGCAACAGGTCAGCTCCGGGGAAAACCACTCCTGTGCATTCGACGGCTCCGGAGAGCTCTACTGTTGGGGTGCAAACAACCGGAGCCAACTCGGCAACGGCACCGACGAAGATCGCAATGAACCGACGCGCGTTGCCGCATCGGACGACTCGACCACCGATCCCATCGACTTTGGCGACTGGGACGCCACCATTACCGATATCTCCGCCGGCGCCGAACACACCTGTGCCATCGACGTTGACGAAACCGCCTATTGCTGGGGCAATGACACCGACGGGCGCCTCGGCATCGGTGATGACTTCGGCCTTCTTCTGGTCAATACGCCTCAGGAGGTCGACGACGACTTTCTGTCGATCTCGGCCGGCCAGGCACATACCTGCGGCATTCGTCAAACACTTAACGCTCCGGAGGCGTATTGCTGGGGCGCCGGCGACTCGGGGCAGATCGGCGACGGCAATGAAATGTCGTTCGATACCCCCAGGGCGGTAAGCGGAAGCCTCGACTACCAATCAGTCTCCGCCGGCGGTGAACACTCCTGTGGTTTCAACGATGACGGTGACGCCTTCTGTTGGGGCTGGCAGTTTCGGGGTCGACTCGGTAATGGCGACGAATCCGACGGCATTCAGGATTCTCCCGTTCCCGTCAATGACTCCGGTGATGTCACTCAAATTGCGGCCGGCGCAGACCACACCTGCGCCATCGATGGTGGCGCGCTTTACTGCTGGGGCGACGGTGGTGATGGGAGACTCGGCACCGGTGATGAGAACAGTACCGGAGACCCCACCACAATCGACTGGCCCTGATCCACTCGCTGATATGTGTTCAGCGAGCTCTTGACTGCCCGGCGTTGCCCCGACGCCCTGCGTCCTGTCGACGACTCGCCGGCCCCCTACTTTGGGGGCCGCTCGTCGGCGACTGCGGAGAAGCTCTCCGCGCTCCAAAAACCCCGTCGCCTCTCTTCTTTGCCCCTCAAGCGCAAGAGCGGCTAGCCCGCCGCTGCGCTGTGCTCCATCTCACCACGTGACAACATCGGCGGCCCCGTCGCTGCCCTCGCCATCGCTATCGGTCGACGACTGACCCGAGGACTTCGCAAGGTGCTCTCGCAACTCGCGGATTCGGTCGTCCACTTCGTCGAGCAATTCGCCGGCCACAAACTCATAGGAACGGCGAATATCGCGCTCCATGAATTGTCGGGCTTCCTGATCCGAGGGCTCGACAAAGACCACCCCGGACTCCATGAGCTCTTCGATTCGCTCCTCTTTTTCCTCCTCCGACAACTGCCGATCTTCCAGGACTCCATCGGCCCATTCGGCAATCTCTTCAGCGATCCCGAGAAGCGTCAAAATCACGGCCATATACTCTCGCGAACGAGTGTCCACACGGCCATCTTCGCTGTCCGCAATGTCTTCTATTTGCTCTTGCAAATGCTCGACCAGGCTCTCAAGTCGATCCAGTCGAACCGTCCAGTTGTCCACCAGAAACTCGGCCATCAACTGGCTTTTCTGCTCCTCCTCGCGTCGACTTCCCCGCAGCATCCGGCCGCCAATGATCAGCACTAGGCCGAATCCCAGCGCCCCCAGAACCGTCGCCACTCGATAGGTGCTCCCCGTCTCATCGGCCACCGTTTCGAGCTCTTCGATGTGCTCTGCGGCCTTCCGGTGTCGCTGCTCCTGTTCGCTCAATACTCGATCGGCGCCCAGGGCATTCTCAAACTCGACGACGGCATCTGTAGATGCATCGAGCTTTTCCCGGAGCGCCGCCCCTCCCGGCAAAAACCAGCGCGCTCGATGCGACTCCTCTTGTTGATAGTCGTCAAGTGTTGCTCGCAACTCTTCGGCGGCCTCCGCCATGTCTCGAATCCGCGACGCGGTGACGTATAACTGCTCGCCCGGCTCTGTCGAATCCCGCAGATGCTCTCGCGCGGCCTTCAATTCATCGTCATCTAAGGCCTGCGAGGCTTCGTCGTGGTACTCCCGAGCGGCCTCTTTGGCCTGGCGAAACTGCGCCGCCTCTTCGGTGGTGCCCTCTTTCCATTCCGACGCGACGCGCTCGACGACCTCGATATCGGTCTCCACGCGCTCCGTCGAGTTTTCGTACAACTCGGTCAATTCCCGGCGCTCAAATTCTCGGGCCACATCGTCATCACCGATCTCACCGAGAAACGACTCCACAGCGTCGACCACACCACAGACGTCGTCTTCCATCGTGGCGACCTGAGCCGATGGTGAGACATCGAGAAAGCGCCCCTCGAGTTGGCGCTCCACTCGTTCCAGAGAATCACCCCAGTTGTCGCCGAGTGCATACGCCCACTCCTCGACGGCGGTATTGAATACGAATTTGAGCTGCGGCTTGCCGTCGTACTCCGGTGGTGGAGCGTGGCGTCCGATAAAGTGCTCGGCGTACTTCTCCTCGTCCAATTCGACGCGCCGTACCTCGTGGTCGAGGCCCATCCCCCGGCGTTGAGTTTCGGGTGCGACATCGGTGATAGCCACCGAATAGGTCGCCGCCAATTCCGCGGTGGGAGCGACACAACCCTCGATATTCTCCAGCTCCGTCTCGCTCAGCCCCGTCTCGGCTTCGTAGACAATATTTCGCTCTCCATCGGCCTCCCGTGCAGCCCTGGAGGCAGCTTCAATATCGGCGCGCATCTCAAGCGCCATACCGAATCTGGCCGCTGCCTCATCGAGGTCATCGCGGAACTCATCCATATCCACCGACTGCGAAAACGCCGGAGAACTCACGAAAACACTCGCTACACCAACGGCGACGAATCCAATCATCAAGCGAGATAATAGCATTGGCTAAAAGGGCTCGAAGTGCGGTCATCATAAGCTGTTCAACCCGGCTGTGTCGGTGGCCGCTGGATTTGCGATACGCCGGGCTTGCCAGTACATTTCGCTCACAATATTGTCCATTCGCTTCCGGTTCGGATAGCGTTCCACAAACCCCGCTTTTTTGTACAGGGATATACGATGTCATTTTTGCCTTCTACCACCACTCATCACCGCCTCTCCCGACTGGGAGCCGTTCTTGTGGCCACCATGCTCCTCGTTGCCTGCGGCGAGGACCCGGTGGACAACGACCACACCAATACCGGCGAGGAGGACGTCACCTTCGCACTCGACGGCTCGGACTACGTGTACACCGAAGATGGCGAGGACAACCCGGATCTGGTTGTCGACGAGGGAGAAACAGTGCGCGTCGAGTTATGCGTTTCGGAGGGAACCCACGACTGGGTCGTCGATGAATTCGACGTCGCCACCGATCTGCTGACCGAGGGCGAATGCGAGATTGTGGAGTTCACCGCCGATGAAGCCGGAACCTACGACTACTACTGCAGCGTTTCCGATCACCGCGCCCAGGGCATGGAGGGATTGCTCATCGTCGAGGGAGATGATGAGAACAACGACGATAATGGCGACAACGGCGACAACGACGGCAATGGCGACAACGACGGCAATGGCGACAACGACGGCAACGGCGACAACGGCGACAACG
>CAYUPT010000433.1:0-4130 GCA_964446725.1 uncultured Bradymonadales bacterium
GCGGGCTCGTCGCCGGCGGCGTCGTCGCCGGCGATGGTGAGCTCTACGTTGATGTCGGAGGCCGCATTGGATGCCTGGATGTGTTCGTCGAGTCCGGGGGGGTGTACAATGCCGTCGACGCCGGCGTCGACGACTCGGCGGGCGTCATCACCATCGCCGATGTGGGCTGTGACCGGAAGGTCGTGTTCGCCGGCCTCGTCGACGATGGCCTCGAGGATGTCGTCGCCGAGGCGTTCGAAGCGGCCGTCGCCGTCGTCACTGACGACTTTGATGACGTCGGCTCCGGAACTGGCGAGACGGCGCACGATATTGCGGGCGGCGTCGGGGCTTTCGAGCAGCGCCGATGCGTGTTCGCGAAGCCAGGGGTTGTCGGCGTAGATGGTGGCCACCGGATGGCCGCCGGGGGCCGTCAAAAGCGGTCCCGAGACATGGACCTCGGGCACGCCGGCGCCGGCATCGGCGATGGCGTCGCGAGCCTCCAGTATCCATGGAAAGGGATCGCCTGTACTGCGCACGGTGGTGACGCCGTATTGCGTAAATTCAGACGCCAATTCGACGACCCGGGACGTCGGGTCGTCGGGGGCGGTATCGTCATCGCCACCGCGGTCTCGGTGATGGCCGACGACCAGTGCGCCGGTGTGAACGTGACTGTCGATCAATCCGGGGTAGATAACAAATCCATCGAGTTCAACGGTGTCGATGTCGTCGGCGATCGCGGCGGTGTCGGCCGTTTCCACCGACGAAAATACGCCGTCTTCGATGACCAGGACGGCGTCTTCCAACACGTCGCTGCCAGTGCCGTCGATGACGGTGGCACCGGTGATGGCGTAGTGGTCGCTGTCGAAGTCTTGGAGTCGCTGGCTGTCGTCGACCGGTGGCGTTTGATCTTCGGACGCTCGCTCCGAGGCTCGATCGCAGCCGACCCAGAGAGGTGAGCCGACGACGCCAACGCCGACGAGTAACAACCAGTACATGACAGATAGACGGGACATAGGTGTTCCAGAATCGAAGAGCAGTGATTTCGGCGTCGGGTCACAACGAGATTGCAACTTCGTCGATGGACGTTGTCAGTGATCGGGGTTGAGTTTTTTCTGTTCGCGACAACTCGTTGTGATATCGATCATACCAGGCAGGATAATGATGGTTCCCACTGTATAGCATAAATGCCATGAGCTCAGATTCCACGTCGAAGAGCGGCGGAGTTTCGTTGCCGACGGCCGGTCCCCAGAATTTCGGGACCTTCGCCGGCGTATTTGTGCCCACAATTTTGACGATTCTGGGCGTCATCATGTACCTGCGCCTGGGCTGGGTGGTGGGCAATGCCGGGCTGCTCGGGGCACTGGTGATCATCGGCATCGCCTTTGGCATCACGTTCGCCACCGGTCTGGCGATGTCGTCGTTTACGACCAATATCCGAATCGGAGCCGGCGGGGCCTATTCGATCATTTCTCAGTCGCTGGGCCTGGAGGTCGGCGGAAGCGTCGGTCTGCCGCTTTATCTGGCTCAGGCACTGGTGATCGCGCTGTATATCTTTGGTTTTCGCGAAGGCGTGATGTTTCTGGTGCCCGAAGACCTGGAGGTCAATCACGCGATTCTGGTGTTTATCGTGGAGACGATCGGATTGCCGATCATTATCGATTTTTCGGCATTCTTCGTCATTGTCGGTCTGGCCTACGCCAGCGCCAAGGTGGCATTTCGCATCCAGTATGTGATTTTGGGGGTCGTGGCGGTGTCGCTGATCTCCATTCTCATCGCGGCGCTGACGGGGTCGATGGAGGGCGGATTCGATCACGTCGAGATGTGGGGCACGTTTCCCGGAGAGCCGCCGGCATCGGGGGAACCAGAGGATTTTGCGGGGACGTCGTTCTGGGTCGTGTTTGCGGTCTTCTTTCCGGCGGCCACCGGAATTATGGCGGGCCTGAATATGTCCGGAGATCTCAAAGATCCGAGAAAAGCGATCCCGGTGGGCACCATGAGTGCCATCGGGGTGGCGGCGGCCATCTACGCGTTGCTGGCGATCTGGATCGCGGCGTCGGCAGAGCCCGGAGACCTCCAGAGGAATTATCTGGTCATGGTCGAAGAGGCCTGGCTTGGCGAGTGGTTTGTGCTGGCCGGGCTGCTGGGGGCCACGTTTTCATCGGGGCTGGCCTCGATGGTCGGCGCTCCACGGATTTTACAGGCGCTGGGCAAGCACAATGTATTGCCCAAAAGCAAGTGGCTGGCGACGCGGCGCGACGACGGCGAGCCTCAAAACGCGGTGGTGGTCACGGCGATCATTGTGTTTCTCGGGCTGATGTTGCGCGATCTCAACGCCATTGCCCCGCTGATCACGATGTTCTTTTTGATCACCTACATGATGATCAACGTGGTGGTGTTCTTTGAGCAGACCCTGGATCTGGTCAGCTTTCGGCCCTTATTTCGGGTCCCCCGAATGGTATCGCTGATCGGGATGGTGGGCTGTCTATTTGCGATGTTTATCGTCAATCCGGTCTTCAGTTTGATCGCGATGGGGCTGGTATTCGGCGCCTATGTGGTGATGGCAAGGCGCAGCCTGGATGCGCCGTTTGGCGATGTGCGAAGCGGGATGTTCATCTCCATTGCCGAGTGGGCGGCCAAGCGAGTGTGGGATCTTCCACCGATGCAAGAGCGGGCCTGGAAGCCCAATTTGTTGGTGGCCGTCAAGGATCCGGAGGAGTTGCGCGGTTCGTTCTTATTCGTCCACGATCTGGCGCGCCCGAAGGGCTCGGTCAAATTGGTGGGGATCGAACCGGAGCTCGACCACAATGCGCTGCCCGAACAGCTGGAGTCGCTGTCGAACGACTTTCGCGACCGCGGGGTCTTCGCCAACTGGATCGCCATCGAGCACGACACACTGACCGGGGGCATGATCGCCGCCATTCAGACGGCGCGCGGGGCATTCCCCCGGCCCAATACGGTATTTATGCGGATGCCCGAGGAGATGGAAGAGCCCCTGGACTACAGCAAAATTGTTCGCAAGGCCGAAGAGCAGGACCTGGGCAGTTTGCTATATGCACCGCATAAAAAGGCCGGTCTGGGCCGTCGACAATTCGTCAATGTCTGGCTTCGCGATCGGACGCCGGACTGGAGCATCTCGATGGATATCGGCAATCTGGACCTGTCGCTGTTGCTGGCCTACAAACTCAAGCGCAACTGGAATGCGAGACTGCGATTGATCATGGTCGTCAAAGACCCGCAGGAATTGGACAAAGCGCGCCAATTCATCGACGAATTACTGACGCTGGCCCGGCTGATAGAGACGGAAGTCGTGGTGGAGTGCGGCGATTTCTACGATTACGTCCAGGAGGCGCCCCAGGCCGATCTCAATATCTTTGGAATGGACGTCGACCCCGATCTGGGGTTTGTGCGCACCATGGTGTCGTCGACCCGATCGAGCTGCATCTTCGTGCGCGATTCCGGCAATGAGAGTGCGCTGGCATAATAAGCCCGGGGGGCGATGCACGTTTCGGCACGGCTACTTCTTTTCGATGGCTGCCCACTTCGCCGTTTCATGGGAGCTGTCGTCATCGGGCTCCACAAAGGATGGAACGGAGTGGATGTCGACCGAGGCTAAAGCGTCGGCGAATTGCAGCGCCGTCTCGAAGCGGTCGGAGGGCGCCGGCGCCAGGGCGCGGCCGAGCACATCGCCGAGGGTTCCGCGGGTTAGTTCGTCGGGGATCTCCAGGTTGCCCTCGACATGTCGCATCGCCGCCTTAAAGGGCTTTCGGTCGCCGACGACCGGCTCTCCACAGAGGGCTTCGATAAAGGTCAGCGCCATCTGATAGACGTCCATCTGCGGCGAGACCTCCTGTTTTTGAATGTACTCCGGCGGCAAATACTGGGGCGTGCCGGATAAAAAGCCGGTCTGCGTAATGCGTGCCCCCGACGGGGTGTCGATGTGGGCGACGCCGAAGTCGACGAGTTTCCAGACTTCCCGTCGGGTGCCCGGATGATGGAGGTAGATATTTCCCGGTTTGAGATCTTTGTGGACTACATTTTCGAGATGTGCTTCTCCGAGGGCATCGAGAATATCGCAGTAGTTGGGGACCAGCCACGACGGCGAGAGCGGACCGGTGCCATAGATCTGATTGTACAGATTGTCGCCGTCGAGG
>CAYUPT010000434.1:0-804 GCA_964446725.1 uncultured Bradymonadales bacterium
AGCTCGACTTGCTTCCCATCATTGAAACGCTCGATGAGGCCAACGACTACTGCGATGTCATTCCCGTCAGCGCGTTGACCGGAGAAAATCAGTCGCGACTTGTGGACGTCATCATCGGCCACCTCCCGGAGCAGGGCCTGTTATTTCCCGAGGAGATGCTAACGGACCGCGCCGAGCGCTTTATTGCCGCCGAATTTGTGCGCGAACAGGTCATGGAGCAC
The DNA here is from genome assembly GCA_964446725.1 of uncultured Bradymonadales bacterium. Taxonomy (GTDB): domain Bacteria; phylum Myxococcota_A; class Bradymonadia; order Bradymonadales; family Bradymonadaceae; genus SLJM01. The sequence continues at coordinate 222 of CAYUPT010000434.1, forward strand.
ACCGACCGCGAGATCCCGTACAGCGTCGCCGTCGAAGTCGAGACCTTTCGCGACAACGACGACCGCGACTTGCTCGAAATTACGGCGGTCATCCATGTGGAGCGCGATAGCCAGAAGGGCATCGTCATCGGCAAGGGCGGAAAACGCCTCAAGGAGATTGGAAAAGCGGCGCGCGGGGAGTTGGAAGATTTTTTCGGCAAGCAGGTCTATCTCGAGACCTTTGTGCGCGTCGAGCCGCGGTGGAGTGATAACCCGCGATTTTTGAGCCGTTTTGACTACGAGTAAAGCACTGAACGACAATACGACAACCGGTCCACCTTCACATCTGTGAAGTGCACCGCCAGGAGTCACTGATGAGTTATATGCTCGCCATTGTCGGTCGCCCCAATGTTGGCAAGAGTCGGCTGTACAACCGACTCGTCGATACGGAGGCGGCCATCGTCCACGACGAAGAGGGCGTGACCCGGGACCGACAATACGGAGACGGGGCGTGGTACGACCGCCCGTACACCATCGTCGACACCGGTGGATTTTTGCCTCAATCGAGCGACCCGGTCCTCAAAAAGATGCGTCAACAAGTCCA
>CAYUPT010000434.1:814-4128 GCA_964446725.1 uncultured Bradymonadales bacterium
TGGCCATTGAGGAAGCAGACGCCATCATGTTCGTCGTCGACGGCCGCGACGGTCTGACGGCCGCCGATGAAGAAATCGGTAATATGCTGCGGCGCACCGACAAACCGGTCTACGGGGTCGTCAATAAAGTCGATACCTGGGTCGATCAGGAGGAATTTCTGATGGACTTCTACGAGTTGGGCCATGATCTATATCCGGTCAGTGCCGAGCACGGGATGGGTATCGAAGAGTTGATGGACGACATCACGGAAGCGGCGCCATCGGTGGACGACGAAATCGTCGAGCCCTTTGCGCGATTGGCCGTGGTCGGCCGTCCCAATGTCGGGAAGTCGAGCCTGGTCAACGCCTCTCTGGGGGAAAACCGGCTGTTGACCAGTGACGAAGCCGGAACCACCCGCGATGCTGTCGACACCCGCATCGTCGACGGTGATCGCGAGTTTCTGATGATCGACACCGCCGGGTTGCGCCGCAAAAACAAGGTCGTCGAGCAACTCGAGGAATACGCCGTCATGCACGCGATTCGCAGCATCGACCGCTCCGATATCGCACTTCTGGTCTTGGATCCGACCCGGGAGTTGACCAAGCAGGACAAACAGATCGCCTCGGTCATCCAGAATCGCGGCCGGGGCTGCGTGCTGGTGGTCAACAAGTGGGACCGCATCGAAAAGGACTCCGAGACCGCCGGTCAATTTGCCGCCTACCTGCGACGGGAGCTCCAATTTGTCGATCACGCCCCCATCGTCTTTACTTCGGCTCTGACAGGGCTTCGCCTCGACGATATACTCGATGCCGTCGACCGGGTCTTCAAACAGTACAAGCGCCGCATCAAGACCTCGGAGGTCAATAACTTCCTGGAGCGCGCTCAACAGCGCCACTCGCCGCCGACACACAACAATCGACGCCCGAAATTTTACTACGCCACACAGGTGGCAACCCGTCCGCCGTCATTTATGTTTTCGGTCAATGATCCGGAAGCGGTGGCTCCGTCGTTTCGGAAATATCTGGTCAGTCAGCTCCGCGACGAGTACGGTTTTGAAGGTGTGCCCATCAGAACGGTAATGCGACAGCGGTAACGACAGCGATGTCGAGGAACCAACGATGAATCTCGGAGCATTTGAACTCGGCGAACCGATCGGCGAAGGCGGCATGGGGTCGGTGTGGCTCGGACGCCATACCGACGCCGACATCGACGTCGCCATCAAGGTCATGCATCCGGAGGTGATGAACGACCCCGATTATCGCCAGGCCTTCGATACTGAGATTCGCTCTGTCGCGTCGCTTCGCCACCCACATATTGTGACGATTCTCGACTTCGGACGGGTTCCAGAACAGGTTGCGAATCGGGCCGGCGATACCATCGATGCCGGCTCCCCCTATCTGGTCATGGAGTACGCCGAGGGCGGGTCGGTGGAGGATTATTTCGGGCAGATTCAATGGCCGGACCTCCGCGAATTGCTGATCGTGACCCTCGACGCGCTGGCTCACGCCCACGCACGAGATGTCATCCACCGCGATCTCAAGCCGGAGAATATCCTCGTCGGCTGTGGCCCCGACTGGGATGTCAAATTGACGGATTTCGGGCTCGCCCACGCCGCCGACCGCTTCCAGGACTCCGGCAAAGTCGAAACGGCCTGGGGCACGCCCCAGTATATGGCGCCCGAACAACTTCGCGGACTATGGCGCGAATACGGTCCCTGGACCGACCTGTACGGGCTGGGGTGCATGGCGTACGAACTTGTTACCGGTCGATTTGCCTTCGATGGCCAAACGGTCGTCGAACTGGGTCAGGCCCATATCGAAGACCCGATTCCACCGGTACAACCCCGCTTTGAAGTTCCGGATGGCACGGAAGCCTGGATCCATAAGATGTTGGCCAAAGATCGGGCCAATCGATTTTCTCACGCCGCCGACGCGGCCTACGCCCTGGCGCAACTTCCGTCGCTCGACGACTCCCAGAGTTTCGGCGTCCTATTTGAACGCCAACCTGAACACACCGAGCGGACCACCAATTTCGGCGAGGCAACAGCAACCCAGCTTCTGCCCGATGTCCAGACCACCAATTCCTTCGATGTCGACGACATCGACAGCGCCAATGAGCCCGAAGAGAGCAACTGGTCAGCTCCCGCTGAGCTGCCGCCGCTTCCTCACGATTGGAAGCGGCGGCGAGAGGCCGCGATTTCCGATCAACTCGTCGGCATCAGCCTCGATCTATTCGGCCTGCGAGCCATTCCCCTCGTCGATCGCGACGTCGAGCGCGATCGGCTATGGCAGCAGGTCCACCGGATTCACGACGACGGTCGGGCCCGTCAGTGCATTGTGAGCGGGGCGGCGGGGACCGGTAAATCCCAGCTTGTGGAATGGCTGTGCCACCGCTGTCGCGAGTTGGGGGCTGCGCGAGTGATGACGGCCTATCACAGTCCGGTGTCGGGACCGGCCGATGGGCTGGTGCCGATGGTCGAGCGATTCCTGCGCTGTACCAAGCTCGACGGCGACGCCCGGCGCAGTCATCTGGCAGATATGATGATCGGCGAACGCCTGGTCGCCGATCTCGAACTTCAGACCCTGCTGTCACTATTCGACAACCGGCGCCGCGATCGGGATTCGCAATCGGGACGCGCCCAACAGAGCGGACGCGAGCAGCGCTACGCGCTGCTGTACCAATTTCTGTCGGCGATGGCCCATCAGCGCCCACTGATTCTGTGGCTCGATGACATCCAGTGGGGCTGGGATGCCCTCGGATTTGCGCGCTACATCCAGGAACACCAGCACTCCGATCCGGCTCCCTTGCTGGTGGTGATGACAGCCCGTACCGAGGCCCTCGAGGAGCGCGTCAAGGAGCGCGACACCCTTCGGGAGCTCGCTGCACGCCAGGACGTCACTGAACTCAATATTCCACCACTTCGGCGGGATGACACAGAGCAATTGGTCCGCCACCTCCTTCGACTCGACGAGGAGCTGACCCAACATGTCCTCGAGCGCAGCGAGGGCGTCCCCCTATTCGCCGTCCAGCTCGTCGAAGACTGGGTCTCGCGCGGCAAATTGGTGATGGGAGGCGACGGTTTCGAGTTGCGTCCCGACGCTGCCATCGCGATTCCCGACGATATCTACCAGTTATGGGACGATCGACTCCAGGGTGTCGTCGACGCCACAGGAGCCGAGTCTCTGGAAGCACTGGAGGTGGCGGCAGCACTGGGCCAGGAGATCGATTCCGCAGAGTGGTGTCGCGCCTTGTCGAAGGCGTCAATCAACGAGCCGACCGGGTTGGTCGACCGACTCATCGACGAAGATCTCGCTCGACGCATGGAAGATGGGTG
>CAYUPT010000435.1:0-4120 GCA_964446725.1 uncultured Bradymonadales bacterium
GGCTGATCCAATCGCTGGAGATGCTGGAGAATAAACGCGCCGAAAACCCACCCAAAAAGCACGGCAATATCCCCCTTTGATACGCCGACTATAGCACTCCACAAAAAAACCGCCGGCTCCCTTCGAGGAGAGCCGGCGGTTTTTTTATGCCTCTCTTATCTCACCGGGCGATGCGGCACATCGAATCGTCGACGCGGCGCATCGCTTCGGTGGTCCATCTCGTGATCAGCGCTCGGAGATCGGTTCCACGGAGCGCTCGTTTTCGCCGATGTACACCTGGCGGGGTCGATGGATCTTGAACGCCGGGTCATCGAGCATTTCTCTCCACTGCGCCGTCCACCCCGAGACCCGACCCAGGGCGAACATGACGGTGAACATCTCGACGGGAACGTCCAGTGCCCGGTAGATGATGCCGCTATAGAAATCGACATTCGGATACAGGCGGCGGTCGACGAAGAAGTCGTCTTCCAGTGCCGCCGCTTCCAGTTCGCGGGCGATATCCAACAGCGGGTCGTCTTTGCCCAGCGAATCGAGGACGTCGTCGGCCGAGCCCTTGAGGATCTTGGCGCGGGGATCGAAGTTTTTGTAGACCCGGTGGCCAAATCCCATGAGTCGAAATTCCGAGGACTTGTCCTTGGCCAATTCCACGTAGTCCTGGACGTCGCCTTCGCCGTTGTGGATCTCCTTGAGCATCTCCAAGACGCGTTGGTTGGCTCCGCCGTGAAGCGGTCCCGACAGCGCTCCCACACCGGCGGCAACCGAGGCGTACAGCGAGGCCTTGGCGCTTCCGACCATTCGCGTCGTCGACGCACTGCAATTTTGCTCGTGATCGGCGTGCAAAATCAGCAATTTGTCGATGGCGTCGGCCACCGTCTGATCGACGTCCGGCTCCTGGCCGGGCTGGCCGTACATCATGTGCAGGAAGTTTTCGGAAAACGTCAGGTCTTCCGACGGATAGACGTAGGGAAGCCCCTCTTTGTAGCGGTAGATGTAGGCCGCCAGGGTATTGATTCCGGCCAGTACGCGAAGAACGTCTTCGTCACTGGAGCCGCTGGTATCGTAGTAGGTCTCGAGCGCCGACATGGCCCCCGACAACATCGCCATCGGATGGGCGCTTCGCGGAAAGCCCTCGAGGACCTGTTTGACGCCCTCGTCGATGACGGCGTACTCGGCCAGCGTGGTCTGGAAGCTCGCCCCAGATCAACAGATTGATGACCTCTTCGAAGGAGGCATTTTCGGCCAGGTCCTCGATGTTGTAGCCGCGGTAGCGCAGCACACCGTTTTCGCCGTCGATATAGGTGATCGAGCTCTGGCATGAACCTGTACTTCCGTAACCGGGGTCGAGCGACACGGCACCGGTGGTGCCTCGAAGACCGGTGGTATCGATACCGATCTCGCCTTCCGAGCCCTCCACTACGGAAAACTCGTATTCTTGTCCATCTAGCGTCAACTTCGCTTCACTCATGGACGTTCTCCGTTGATGACCATCTCAATGAACTCAATGAATCAATCGTATTCGGGTAATTAAACCGCGCCCCCGTCGTATTTCGGCGACAATCACCGACCGACCGGACCGCGCAAAAGCGCCAATATCACCGTGGCACTCGACATTCGATCTGCGGGCGAGCGGACACTAACAATAAACGGTTTCAATGGGAAGCCTCGATCATTGCCAGCGAGCCGTTGATCGAGGCCCGTTGCCGGCAGCTCAGTCGTCGACGCGGGCCGGGTCATCGGGGCCACAGGGGACTTTGGCCAGCACGAATTTGAGGTTGTCGTCGTGGACGATACAGGCCCGGTCGTCGAAGCGATCCGGTAATTTGCGTTGAAACTCGCCGTGGAAGCGGCTGTGCTGCATGATGCCGAAAAATGTATTGTCACCGATGTCGTCGACGAATACATCCCAGTCGTCATCATCGCCGATGGGAATGACTTGATTGCCCGTATGCAGCGTCTCGCCGCGCCAGTTGAGCTTGAAGGCGATCGCCGGTTGCTGACAGCCGGCGCCGTCCGGGATGCGCCGCGATGTGGTCGGCTCGTCGTCGCACAATTCGACGTATCGCTCCCACAACTCCTGCTGGCTCATCGTGGAACTGATGGTGGGCATGTAGACGTTGAGACAAAATAGGACCATCGCCATCGCCCCGCCGACCAAAAGCGCCACAGCCCGGCGGCGACCGACCTTGCTTCGGACCACCATCAGCGCTGTCATGGCCGCCACAATCACCGCCGTCACAGCAGTGATGACGACGCGAAAACCGCCGTCCCAGGCATCGCCATCCCAGTTTCGGTCGTAGCGGTAGGTAAATAGATTTTTGATCTGCTGGGGGTCGCCGATGAGATCCCAGGCGATAATCGCCGCGATGGCCGCGGCAACGGCGTACAGCGGCCATGGCTGGCCGGCGGCCCCGTCGATGAGGTCGTCCAGGGTCAATCCAATTAACAGCGCCAGCGGCGGGACGACGGGAAAGATGTAGTGGTGAAACGTCGTGCTCGACAGCGAAAACAGCGTAAACCCGACCAGAACCCACAACAATAACAGCAACACCGCCCGGCCCCGGTCATCGTCAAATAGGACCTGCGGCGACGAAAATATCCGGGCCAGTGCCGCCGGAATCAGGGCCGACCAGGGAAACATTCCGTAGCCGAGCCAGCGTATAAAGTGCTCAAAGGATCCCGCCGACAGCGAGTGGACGCCGGAGCCGAAGCGCTGGAAGTGGTCGTGGACGAAAAACCGATTCCAGAACCCCGGATGATGGCGCACCAGCATCGCCGCATACCAGGGCACGGCAATCGCCACAAAAATCAGCGTCCCCCGCAATAATTCGACGCCAGCGAGCATCCGCCATTCGCGATTGATCAGGATGTACAAAAACAGTACGGCCCCGGGCAACAAAAAGCCGAGCAACCCCTTGGCCAGTGTCGCCAGCGCAATAAAGGCGTAAAACGTCAGCAAATAGAGTCGTCGCCGCGTCATCTCCGGCCGGTCGAATACCAGATACAGCGCCACACCGAGACACGTCGTGTACAGCGCGGCCTGCGTCGGCCCCCAGATAAACCACCCCAGCACGAAGTGACCGGCGTGAGCGTCGCCGGATGCCCCGGCGAGCCCGGTTGCCAAGACCGCCACCAATACTGCAAACAGCGTCCCCCACACCGCTGCCACAACGCCCCAGGCGACCTGGTGGCGTCGCTGGTGGTTCCACACCAGCGACACCACCGCCGCCACAGCTGCCGCAATCAACACCGCGCCCCAGGCCCCGACGAGCAGCATCGGCTCCGCCGTCAGTACCTCCATCCACCCGATATCGGGCCCCCGCCAATTCGACAACCCCATCAATACCAGCGAGATCTGCGGCACCGATAATACGGCGATCCACGACGCACACAGAAGTTGCGAGAATTTGCCGGCTCGCCGATCGCGGTCCCGGCCGAAGACGGCCATCATAAAAAAGCACATCCCCACCGTCATCGTCCCCACAAAGGGCATGTCGGTCTGAGCCTGGCGCCCCAGCATCGCCCAGAAGGGACTGGTCGCCAGCACCGCCGCCATCAACACTCCGGTCCGGCGGCGAAATACACTGCATCCGAAGGCATAGACCACCACGACACCGACGACGGCCGTCAGCCCCACTCCCAGTCGCACCGCCCACGGATTGACCCCGAAGACCTCAATCCCCAGGGCGATCATCCACATCAGCAACACGGGTTTCGAAAAAAAGTACGAGCCCTCCGATCCACCGGCCCCTTCCCAGTGGCTTCCCCACCACAGACTGATCCAGTCCTGGCGTTCCGTGATCTGGCGGCCGACCTCGCCGTAGTGTGTCTCCCAGGGATCCCACAGCCCGAAGGCGCCGAGCAGCGGCAGCAATAATACACTGGCCGCCGCTGCCATCCACAGGCAGTGGCGCCAGCAAAGCTCTCCGCCGTCGCCGAACCAATCGGTCTGGCGCCACCACCGTACCAGCGGAGTCGATGGAGTCTCCTCCCCCGGCGTTGTCGTATCGTCTGACATGAAATCCCTGACGCGGTCGCTGTACCGCACCGCCCGACCTGGCGATCGCGGTCGGTGCGACGCGGCTGCGGAAGTCTAAAAACCCGTTAAGCCGCTGTCAATCTG
>CAYUPT010000436.1:0-4115 GCA_964446725.1 uncultured Bradymonadales bacterium
AACCGTGGCGTCGCTGACCTTCATCTGACCGGCCCACTGAATCCAGATATTGTGACAATGCGGCCTGTCATCACCGGCGTGATTGGCATCGATCCAGTCGCTTCGCTCGACATTGACGATCAGGGGAAACGTCGCGGTATTCCCGCAATTCCCGGCCCGGACCCCACCGCCAGGCCCGGCGGCGTCGTTGGACTCGATCCGACACTGCTCGATGCGCACCTCGAAGGGCAGCGAAAAGCCGGACATTCCGGCCCGCGTCTCCAGTCGCCGATTGGGACTGGTCACCGCGTAGATCGCGCCGCCACTGCCGCCACGGGCCGCATTATCGCGCATGGCCGGGCGACCCACGAGCTCCAGTGATCCGTTGTTCACGGCCACCGCTCCGCCATTTCCAGCCGCTTTGTTCGCCAGGTAATCGCCGCCGCGGAGTCGAACCGCCCCTCCGCACCAGGCGGCGATTCCGGCGCCATCGCCGTCGTTGGTGCGATTCGACTCGAAGTGGGCATCGCGAGCGTCGACAAGTGCCCTGCCCACAGCGACGACGCCGCCGCCGGAGGCCGTGCCCAGATTCTTTCGAACTTCGGCCGACTTGAGCCGAATCATCGCCGGCGTATCGACATCGCCGACGGCGACCCCCGCCCCACCGACAGCGGCCCGGTTTTCCCGAAACACCCCTCGGCCTTCCCCCGTCGATTCCACCACGATTCGGGCCCCGACAGCGCCGACGGCGCCGCCACCTACGGCGGCGTCATTGCCATCGAAGATGGTGTCGACGACCTTGACCAGCCCGTCCTGTACGCGCATCGCCCCACCGACGCCCTCGACTTCGGCCCACCGCTCGAGGGCCAGCCCCGGAGCGGAGGGGTCGGAGTCGCCGCCGAGTGCCCGATTGCGCTGCATGAGACTGCGCTCGAAGACCACCGGTTTGTCCGTCGTCGCAATCGAGACCGCGCCACCGGAGGGCGCCCGATTATTCTCAAAAATTGACGCCTCCACGCGCACCACACTGGATTGAATCCGCAGCGCCCCGCCGCGGTCCGGCGCCGAATTGGAGCGCCACACGGAGCCGATAAACTGAATTCGCCGTCCGGCGTACTCCTCGCCGCTATCCACAACCTCGGTACCGCCGCCGCGGAAGGACTCGAAGCCGCAATTGACGACGACGACCGCTGCGTTGTCCCGGCACTGCAATCCGACCTGAGCCACGCCCTGACGGCCGGCAAAAAAGCAGCCGAAGATCCCCTGCTTTTCGCCGGGCACCATCCGCACTGCGACGTCCGCATCCCGGGGCGGCAAAAACGTCACTCTTTCGGCGTCGTCGACTTCCTGTTGCTCGCGAATCCAGTCCAGGCGCTCGTCGACAGTGGCATCGACGGGCATATGATGGTTGACCACGGCGACTCGGCCCGGAATCTCGAGAGACGTCTGGTAGACCCCGGGCATAACGCGGACAACCACCGCCGTATGTCGCTCCATGACCAGTTGGAAGGCATCGGCAAGCGCCCGGTCGACATCGCCGTAGGGCCGCTGTGGGTTGTCTGCGCGCTCGTCGAGATCGACGTTGATATCGGTGTCGATATCGCCGTCGACAAAGAGCTCGACCGCGTCTTCCATCCCCGGCGGCACGTAGTAGTCCCGGGCTCGTCGATCGCCATCGGCGGACCGACTGCTCTCGTCAACTTCGTCGCGCAGTTGTTGTTCGCGCTCCACGTAGGCCATCATCGAGTCGGAGTCGGCGCGCTCATCGTCGGCCGCACCGTCGCTGAAATCGACATCGCCACCGACATCAATTTCGTCGGGCACATCTCGCCCGGCCGCCTCGAGTCCGTCCGACAGTCGCGGCGTCCGCATCGAGCCTCGCCCATCGTCAGACCGCAGTGGCCCACCGCCATCACCGCCCGACAGGCCCCGCAAATTGTGAAAAACAAAGCCCGCCAGCGCCGTCACAGCGCCGAATACGAAAATCGTCGTCGGAAATTGAAGTGGATGAGTCCGGACACAGTATCCGACGGTCGTGGCGTCGACGCCCTCCGGTGGCACTCCCCAGCCCATGCAGTAGATCAGCGGACCGAGCGCCAGCGCCAACAATACCGGCGCCAGCATCCAGCAGCGATTTCGCCAGGTTGTATACTCCCGGTGTCGCCGACTCACGTCCGACTCCTGGGTCGATTCCAAAGCTCGCTGCTCAGTAGCGCTGCCACATCAAGATCGGATAGGCGATCAACAGAAACAACAGGCAATAAGCGACCATCGGCAATAGATGACCCGCTCCGGCCAGGTAGTCGATCGATGTATCCCCAAAATGCATCAGGCTTTCGTACCCCCATCGGGCGGGCATTGCCAAGAATAACGCTTCGCTCACACCCTGAAATTGGTCCTCCGAGATCGTAAACTCACTGAAGATGATCTGTGGAATGATCACCAGCGGCACGAGACCGACGGCGTAGTCGCTGCGCTCGACGGCCGCCGAAATCAACAGCCCCAGGCATGTCCCGCACAATACGGTGATCAATAAGTTGATCAGCAGCCACCCGATGGGAACCCGAACATCGATAGCCCGGGCGACGATCACCGCGTACAATCCGACCTGGACAATTCCCACCAGTGCCAGAACCCGAATCTTGCTGTACAGATAGGCCCCGATATCGAGGTCGAACATTCGTTCTCGCAAAAAGAGCTGGCGCTCCTTGCAGATCTCGCGACAGGCATTCATGCAGCCGACCCAGAACATCGACAGCACCATCACAAAATACAGCGCCGGCGTCGTCTGCTCCACATTCTGCCATACCAACACGGCCATAAACGCCAACACCGGCGCCTGCAAAAGCAGTAGCCCCGTATTTTTCCAGTCCGCCAGCACCATCTCCAGGTAGCGGTCCGATAGGACACCGCCCTGGTACCAGTCGATGATGCCGCCGGAGCGCTGTGCGTCGTCGCTCGTCATTGCGTCGTTCTCGTCGGGTGTCGGGATGTCAGAATATTACTTAGTGTATCGTATCACCAAGGGCCGACAGGCGGCCAGCTTCACGTTGATATCGCCGGCCGACGACGACCGACCCCTCAGAGGTAATCGGCGCGAAGGCCGCTGCTGCGATAGCGCCGCTGCCAGTAGTCGACGGATTTGTTCTGAAGTCGGGTGTAGAGATCGACGAAGTCATCGACCTCGAAAAACGACTTGAGGCGATCGACGGGACCGAAATAACACAACTGGCCTTCGTCGAGGACGCAGACCGCATCCAACAGGTCGAGCGACGACATAATATGGGTCGTGACCACCACGGCTCGCTCATCGTCGGCAGTCAACTCCGAGAAGGTCTCCGTCAGCGACCGCTCCAGCGCCGGGTCGAGCCCACTGGTCGGTTCGTCGGCAAAAATAAGCTCCGGGCGACTGAGTAACTCCATGCCCACACTGACTCGCTTTCGCTGGCCGCCGGAGAGCCTGGCGACCCGTTGGTCGCGACTCGGTGCAAGCCCCAGAGTCTGAAGGACGCCATCGACGCGGCCCTTGCGAACCGAGGCGTCGCAGTCTCGAAGCCTCAACTCCGCGGTATACCCCAGCGCCCGCTCGACCTTGAGTGCCCGCGGCACCACGTCGTCCTGGGGCACGAATCCGATATCGCGCTTCATATCATCGAAATCATCGTACAAGTTGCGCCCGTTCATCGTCACCGTGCCCTGGTCGGCCGGGCGAAACCCGGAGAGGGCCATCAACAGCGTCGTCTTTCCCGAGCCCGACGGGCCGAGGATGCCGACCAATTCCCCTTTTCGAACCGCGAAATCGACACTTCGAACGATGGTCGAACCGCCTAATTTAACGTGCAATTTGCGGGCTTTGAGCATAATCTGGGGCTTTCGCTCGGGAATGGTGGTGGATATAACGCTGTCGTGACTATAACCCCGCGGCTACCGCAATTGCCAAGGCAATCCCTCGCGCCCCCGACGCCCCATGCACCAACGCATCATCGATGCCATCGACGACTGGAGCCCCAACGGCGACGCTCCAGGCTGGACCGACCGGCGATTCGAGACGCTGGCCGCCGACCTATTCGCTCGCCAGTATCACCGCGTCTCGGAGTACCGAAACCTCTGCGACCGGCGCGGCGTCAACCCCGAAG
>CAYUPT010000437.1:0-4110 GCA_964446725.1 uncultured Bradymonadales bacterium
CCCTATTCTCTTCCATCAATGCTGCCCCTGCGTTCGGATCGACGCGAATCCCTCCAACCATCTGGCTCACCGGTGCCGTATCTCAAGCCGTTTCCGAGCTCATAATTCCAACATCAAGACCGACCGATATCGTAAAATTTTGTTTTATTACGCAAGATTTGAGCGAAATCGTCGACAATAGATGTGCAGATGGGGGAAGGACCGGTTGGCGGTACTTCCCACGAGAATCGACAAACCCATCGAACCAGGAGTTCGAACTCGACGACGATCCCGGATCATATGATCAATCGCGCGAACCGGGCTCGCCGACGGGCGACGAACACATAGCGACGATGAATTTATCTGATTCCACAATTTCTGCGGTCGGAGCCGGACCAGCTAGAAGTATACCGAATTGGCCGGCACCGGGTTATCCGGACGACGGTGGTGTACCATTAGCCATCGTCGTCCGGAGGCAAGGCGGGCCGGCAGGGATCGGGAACGCGGGTTTGGCCAGGTTCCTAACACTGACCGCTCAACAAAAAGAGGTGCGGATCACGAACTCCCAGCGGTTCGAGGAGCGGGATTGCCGAGTCGGTTCATCGTCTGTCTACGGGCGGCGATGCATCGGCGACGAGCAGGCGTCTCACAGAGGCTGCCACAAAAACTTGGCATTTTCTCTCATTTCTAACACAGGAGATACGGCGATCGAATCGACTATTGAAACAATCAACGAACGACAGCTCAGCGGCGATCGACATAGAGGAAAAAAGGACGTCTGAGCTCAGAGCCAACGATCGCGAAAGATTCGTAGCTATCAGTTTTCGAACCGACGCATCTCTATGTCATATCCATCCTCCGGCCCGCCCGCCCTATTTTTCGAAATTCTCAATTTCTGCAGAATTTTTCAGAATCCACCCTGACGGCAAAATCCCCATTATTTCCCCCGTATTGCAACAACTCCGACCTTAAGCCATGAGCCGTGGACCGAACCGATGAGTCGTGACCAAACAGAGGGCAGAAGCCCTCTTTCGTCTCGTCCGCCGAGCCCCGGCCCAACTCTCGTCGAACGCACGGAGAATACTTCCGAGGACTCGTCGACCAGTGTGAGCGCCATCCAATGCTCGTCGTTCGCACGGAGAATACGGCGCTTTCGTGTCAGCTACGGAATGCGGACGGGCCGCTCAGACAGTGAGCTCCCATCCGGTTGCCGATCGCGCTCGAGGCCCGTCTCGAGGCGGCCAACATCGAGCAGATGGAGATGACCTATCGACTCATGTTGGCTCAGACGCGGTAGGATAAACGCTCTGACGCCGACGGTGCCCGCCGGGGGCTCTCGGTGCTCCATTGCGCCAGTCGTCATAGAATCAACTGCTTTGCCCGTCAGGTCCTGATGGCACCCGACTCGGCGGTGGTGCAGATCCCATTCGAAGAAGATGCCTCCGGTCACGGGGCTCGGTGAGTTCGCGATGGCCGCTCACGTCCGACAGTGCTCTGGTAGACCGTCCTCGAGCACTGCGTAGTTGAGTCAATCAACAGCAGTGCCAAATGGGCGCTTACCGGTCTGTATGCGGAGCGTTGCGAGGAAGTTCTCTCGGGGTATGCCGGGAGCATAGCGACCGAGTAGTCTGGGACTGCTCGGTCCAATATGATTCTGACAGCGTCTCAATTCTCGGGCGGTCGTCGGACATCCTCAATCGCCTGGCGGTATCGAATCGTAGCCCGTCGCGGCGAGTCGGCACCGACGATCCCGCCGACGACGGCGACGCCCCGGGCCCCGGCATCGAAGCACTGCTCTACATTATCGGGCACGACGCCGCCGAGGGCGTACACCGGTGTTTCGGCACCTTCGCATATGTCGCGAAATTCATCGGTGTCGATGGCCGGTCCGTACCCGGGCTTGGAGACGCTCTCAAAGAGCGGTCCCAACGTGACGAAATAGGCGCCATCATCGACAGCATCGTGAACCTCGGTTCGGCTGTGGCAGGAACGGCTGTGAATCGCATCAGCGCCGAGCAGTGACGTTACTGCGCGACTTTGGAATCCCGACGACGGCAGGTGGACGCCGTCGGCACTCAAAAGCTCGGCGATATCGATACGGCGATGGACAAAAAACGCGCCTCCGGCAGCGAATACCCGTCCCGAAATCCCAGCACCGACCTGCATCGCCGTGCGATCGTCGACGCCCTTTGTTCTAAGTGACACCATGCGCCCGCCGCCGGCGAGAAAACCGGTGACGACATCGCGAAGATCGACGTCCATACTGCGCGCCGTCGCCAGATCTGCGATAAGATACAGCGGTGACTGTATCGATGGGCGTCTATTCGGTGCCATGGCTGACGACTCCCTGAAGCGGTGACGACGCCTGAGCATAGAGGCGTTTCGGAATGCGACCACTGCGATACGCGAGCCGACCGGACTCCACGGCCAGGCGAAATGCCCGCGCCATCTCTACCGGTTGTTCGGCGCCGGCGATTGCGGAATTTAGCAATACACCGTCACAGCCCAACTCCATGGCCAACGCGGCATCCGAGGCGGTGCCGACACCGGCATCGACGAGCATTGGGACCTCCAATTCGTCGCGAATGATCCGAAAGTTATAGGGATTTCGGATTCCCATTCCACTTCCAATCGGCGATCCGAGCGGCATGACCGCCGCGCAGCCGACCTCCTGGAGTTTGCGGCACAACACCGGATCGTCGTTGGTGTAGGCCATGACCACGAAGTCGTCGTCGACGAGCTGCCGAGCCGCTTTGAGCAATTCCTCGCCGTCGGGAAGAAGGGTCTCGTCATCGGCAATGACTTCCAGCTTGATCAGATCTGTGTCCAGGGCCTCTCGGGCCAGTTGTGCAGTCAACACCGCATCCTTGGCGGTATAGCAGCCGGCCGTATTCGGCAGCAGTGTATAATCGTCCATGACCAGATCGAGGACGCCGGAGCCGACGGAGGCCTCAATATCAATCCGACGGATGGCCACGGTCACCAATTCCGCGCCACTGGCCTCCAGGGCGTCCATCATCACCTGGTAGTTCGGATAGCGCGCAGTGCCCACCAGCAGGCGGCTCGAAAATTCGTAGGGTCCAATCTCTAAGATTTCATCCATCGAATGCACCTCTGCCAATCGTGATTATTCGCTTATCTTCGATGACGACCGTCGTCTATCCGCCCTGGGTGGCGCGGATAATTTCGACGCGGTCGCCGTCATTCATCGGCGTCGACTCCCAGCGGCCGCGGGGAACCACCTCGTCGTTGACGGCCACCGCCACGCCCTGTCCGCCGTCGATATCGAGTCGTTCGATGAGCTCATCGACGCTGTCCACATCGTCGAATTGACGCACGCTCCCGTTGACTTCAACTTCCATAGCCACCTCCACAGGTCCATGTGCCCTACTGTTATCGGTCGCAAGGTTTGCTCGAGCCAAGGCATACCACGAACGCGTTCCGCGTCGAATCGCTATCGCGACCATCGATCTATGTAAAATAGCTGGCATACTGGGCGATTCGCGTTAAGGTGGCCTGACGAGACCGCGTCTATTGCCAGACCATCGATGACCGATCACACCGAAAACAACCCGGACGATGAGAAGATGTCCGTCGGAAAGCGGATGGGCCTGGCGGCCATCATCCTGTCGGCGAGCATCTTTCTGAGCAAAATTCTCGGATTCCTGCGAGAAGCCGTCATCGCCTACACGCACGGGGCGGGAACGACGACCGACGCCTATTACGCGGCGTTCCAGTTGCCGGATCTGATGAATTACTTTCTGGCCGGTGGCACGCTGTCGATCACCTTCATCCCGCTGTTTTCGTCGTATATCTCCCGCGGTGATGAGCGGGGAGCCTGGAAGTTATTTTCCAATATCGCGACGACCATGGGGCTCGGTCTGGTGTTGATCACCATCCTCGGCTGGATACTGGCGCCCTGGTTTATCCCGATCTACTTCGGTGGGTTTAGCGATCCGGCCCAGATCGATCTGACGATCACGATGACCCGGATCATCATTCCGGCCCAGCTGTGTTTCTACTTCGGGGCGCTGATTCAGGGGGCCCTATTTGTGCGCGAGACCTTCTGGCCGAGCGCCGTCGCCCCGCTGATCTACAATATCTGCATTATTGCCGGGGGCGTGCTGTTAG
>CAYUPT010000438.1:0-4101 GCA_964446725.1 uncultured Bradymonadales bacterium
CGGCGCAGGCCGATAACTGGAATCGAGCAAAAACATCTCCTGCTCGGCTCCGATACGGCGCACGCCGGATTCGATCATCCCGTCGTCGAGCATCTCCTCTAAGGCGTGGAGATCCCGCAACAGATGACGCATAAAATGGCGCAATTCTTCGCCATCGACTTCTTTGACTTCCTTTTTACCCATTCGCAGTACTCCATGGGTCGAAATTGGCAGTAGATGCCGACAAGTTTAGCCTACTAGGTGAATACAGCCAAGGTGGAGCGAAGGATCTTTGTGACGGTCCTTGGCGACAGTGTCAACCACCCGCGATCAGCAGTGCCGAAAGATATAACAACTCACCGCGCCGCCTCTTCCACCAACTGGCGAACCATCGTCTCGTCGTGGGTCCCCACTTTGATATCAAAGATATACCCATCGGGGTCGACGACCACCATCGTCGGCAGTGCTCCGGCGTTATAGGCGGCCTGAACGGAACCGTCGTCGAGCAGCGTCGGAAGCGACACATCGGCGGCCTCCAGAAACTCCTCGATATCAGCCATTCGATCGTCGCCGGGCACATCGGTATTGATCGACATGGCCACTACCTCATCGCCGAGTTCCGGATCGTTGGCCACCGCCTCCACGACGGGCAATTGCTGCTGACAGATGACACACCAGCTGGCCCAGAATTCCATCAGAACCACCTGACCGCGCTTGTCGGCCAGTGACATCGTCGCCTCCTGGTCTTTGATCGGCAACTCAAAGCCCGGGGCCTGCTCATCGACCAGTCGATCCGGGCTGTCGTCGATGAACATAAATAAATTGACGCCCAGCATCAGAGCGATGATGGCCACAATGGCTACGGTCAGCACGTCGCGGTTGCGCGACGAGCCCGCCGTCTGTTCGGAGGACTCTTCGGGAGGCGATGAAGACATTTACTGCGCCTGTTGTTCAGGGGCCGGAATGGCACTTCGAAGGCTATCGTACCGGGCGTTCGGTGTCGTGTAATACCCCTCGATGCCCTGGCGCAACACGGCCACATTCTCGGGATGCCACAGCGAGACGTAGGGAAGTTCGTCGGCGAGGATTTGCTGAATTTCGCCGTAGATTTCGGCGCGGCGCTGTCGGTCGGTCTCGCGCTGTCCGAGCTCGAGCAACTCGTCGACGCGCTCATTTTCGTAGGCCCCGCGATTGGCGCCGGCGGCCTGATTGTCGGGCGACGGGATATTGTCGGAGTGGAAGATCCAGTGGAAGATATGCGGCTCCTGAACACCGGGCCACTGCATGGTGGTGATCTCGAAGTTGCGACTCTGGATATCGCTGTAAAAGGTCCCCCACTCGTAGGCCCGAACGCGAACCCCGATGCCGACCTCACCGAGTTGCTGAGCCATCAGCTGCGCCAGTGAGCGCCGAAATGCATTGGCCGACACCTTGAATTCGACTTCAAAACGCCACTGACCGTCGTCGGCTTCGTAGCCCGCTTCATCCAGCAATTGCCGGGCCCTGTCGGGGTCGTAGTCGTAGGTCTCGACGTCGCCTTCGTAGGCCCAGTGATCGGGGACGAGCATGCCGGTCGCCGGCCGCGCCAGGCCCCGAAATTTATGCTCAATGATCTGATCGCGGTCGATGGCATAGGCAATCGCCTTGCGCACCTTCTGGTCGCCCAAAATGGGATGATCGAGATTGAAGGCCAGATACGTGTAGCCAAAGGACGAATCGGTCTGAATATCGAAGCGATCTTCGTCTTCGACGACGGGCATCATCACCGGCGACACCGCATTTTGGACGACATCCGCCGTATCGCCCAGAAGCGCCAGCAGCCGGGCATTGTCGTCGCGAATGACGCGAAAAATCAGCCGTTCGATCGCCGGCGAGCTATCGAAGTGATCGTCGAAGGCCCGGAATTCGATCTCCAATTCTCCGGGGCGCTCCTCGAACCGAAAAGCGCCGGCACCGACCGGATCGCCGGGGCAATTGTCGTGGCCCTCGCAGATATGACGGGGCAAAATGCCGAGCGACAGATCCTGTTCGAACGGCGCGTGGGGCTCGTTTAAGACAATGACAAAATTGTGGTCGTCGATGATTTCGAAGGACTCGATGCGGTCGTTCATCGCCCGGCGCGGAGAACCGACGTCGCCGAGGTTCATATAGGTGTACTCGACGTCATCGGCCGTCACCGGCTCTCCGTCGTGGAAGACGGCGTCATCTCGAAGTTCGATTTCGTAGCGCGTCGGACTGGTCTGTTCGATTCGACTGGCCAGTCGATTCTCCAGGGTCCCGTCCGGGGTGTCGACCGAGACCAGTCCCTCGTGGAGCAGCGACACGAGCTTCATCGTCGCATCGGTGGTCGCAAAACGGGGATCGAGGCCGTCCGGCGAGGCATCCATGAGGACCACAAAGCCGTCTTCGGCGTCGTCGAATGTCTGCTCGCAGGACGGGCAGCCGACCATTGAGATACTGATCGCGGCGATCGCCACCGCCAGCAAGACCCGCCAGATTGGAAGTGTGGAACAATGTTGCATCAAATCGATTCCGACCGGAAAACGCGAGGCATTTGTGCGACCTCTGGACTCCACGTTACGCCGCCTCCATTCAGGGATCAACGCCCGACCGGTCGGAATTCATCCACCGGCGCCGATGCCCGGCGTCGCTTACCGGGCCTCGGAGGTCTGTGAGTCGGCCTCGAAGCCGGCCGACGGCGACGCTCCCCAGACCCAGCCGGCGACGATCAGGCCGGCGCCGGAGACGAAGATGGTCAATGTCAACGTCGAGAAATTCAGCGCCACGTAGGGCGTCACGGCGGCCATCAAAAAGGTGGCGCCGAAGACGACCCGAAGCCGCCGCCCCAGCTTGATGCGCTGTTCACTTCCGATCAGTCGCAGCGTATGAGCGACGTGGAGTGCCACACCGGCCACCAGCGCCATCAGCAATACGACGCCGACGGCCGTCGCCGTATACATCGCCACCGCCGGCGGTCCATCGACCGGCGCTCCCAGCGCCGTCGCCGGGAGCATCGCCACCATCCAGGCCGCGACGACAGCCAACCACCGACCAATCATCGACCTGCTATCGGGTTGTGTCGTCGTTGTCTCCATAGCCTCACATCCCGCGTCGAGCCTCGTGATCAGTCTCCGCCCCATTGTGTATACAAAGGTCGTGCCACAACCCCGGGTTGGCAAATTTTTTGGATCGATGGCCCGATCTGGAGCACGTGTATACCGAAAACGGTCAACCGTCTGCCGAATCGACGCCCTCCGCTTCGCTCGGGCTTTCATCGTCGGCGTCTTCCGGCGACTCCGAGGCCTCCGGATCAAAGCGCACGCCGCCGAGGCGGCCGTCGAGTTCAGTGAGAAATTCGTCGATATTGCGCGCATTCTGTCCAAAATCGGCCTCGCCGACTCGGGAGCGGCTTCGCAGATGGACCTGCGAGACGTATTCGGTGACCGGCTCGATGCGAATCGTGATGTCGTCGACGAAATTGAAGACATCGGTCGTCCGCTCGGCCTCGATGATATGAGCCGACGAATCCTCGTCGACGACCTCCCACCGCTCGAGGTCGTCCACGACATCGACGGCCTCCCGGAAAATATCGCCCGGTTCCGTCGAGTAGTAGTGGGGCTGGACTTCCGGATACTCCGGCGTCGCCCCGGTCTCGACGTCGTTGATCATCGGCCAGATACTGGCCGTGACCACCATGGCCACCACCAGCGTCGCCGAGATGGTGCCCGCTGCGATGTAGATGATTTTTTTCATGTCGAATCGTCGGATACGATGCTCATGACTTCCTCGAATGTGGTTTTGCCCTGGGCCATCTTTTTGATCGCCGCTTCCCGCAGCGACATCATGCCATTGGCCCGCGCGGCCTTTCGGATCTCCGGGGCCGGCGCCTCGTCGGCGACCATCTGACGGATGACATCGTCGATGGGCAATAATTCAAAAATCGCGGTTCGCCCGTAGTAGCCGGTGCCCCGACATTTGACGCACCCCTCGCCGTAGTGCACCGGAAGTGTCTGATCGGAGCGCGGCGGAAGATTGATATTTAACAGCTCCACTTCCTCTTCGCTCAGTACCTTCTTGGTCTTGCACTTCGTACAGATGGTGCGCAGCAACCGCTGAGCCATG
>CAYUPT010000439.1:0-4090 GCA_964446725.1 uncultured Bradymonadales bacterium
CGACTGCAACGGTCTGAGCTGTGTCGATCAGGTCTGCTGCGACGACTCTCTGGACGACAATCAGATCTGCGCGGCCGCCGGCGCCGAATGCGGTGATGTTACCGACGAATGCGGTCAGATCGTCGACTGCGGGTTCTGTCCGACCGGGTCGGTCTGCAGCGCCGGAAGTTGCCTCGCCGAAACCTCGACGTTGAGCGGTGCCAACGATGGAACACTCTTTAGCACCGACGTCGACGGCGACGAGAGCTGGGACTACGAATTTGGGCCGACGGTCATTTCGTCGATTGCGGTCAGCGACGACGGCGATATCTATGTTGTGACCAGCACCGGCGATTATGCTCAAATCGACGCCGACGGCAGCGAAGTCTGGTACGACGACACCGGCGATATTTCTCTGGAAGGCGTGGCAGTCGACGACGATGCCAATATCTACATCGCCCGTTTCGACAACACGCTTGTGAAATACGACGACGATAACGACGAGGTGTGGACCTTCGATGAGCACACCGAGCGTTTGTGGGACGTCGCCGTTGATTCCGACGGTTACGCCTACACCGCCGCCGGCGCCGATATCTTTCCCGATGACCCCACCGTGCGGAAGGTCGACTCCAGCGGCGATCAGGTCTGGTCATTTTCCGAACACAGCCAGCAGGTCAACGGTGTGGCCGTCGACTCCGATGGATATGTCTATACCGCCTCCGACGACACGACGGTGCGCAAGGTCGATTCCAACGGCAACGAGGTCTGGTCGTTTGGCGAACACGACGACGGCGTCCAGGCCGTCGCCGTCGATGCCGACGGCTACGTCTACTCCGGGTCCGGTACCATGATCGGCGACGACGACTTTACGGTCCGCAAAATCGATTCCGACGGCGGCGAAGTCTGGTCGTTCGACGGGCACACCGATCGGGTGACCGATGTGGCTGTCGACCCCGAGGGATACGTCTACAGCGTCTCCGCCGATGAGACGCTGTTTAAAATCGATTCCAACGGCGACGAGGTCTGGTCGTTTACCGATCACAGCGCCCAGATCTCGTCGGTGGCCGTCGAACCCGGCGCATACGGCGCCTTTCCCGCTGCCTGGACCAGCAACTGAATCCCATATGTTCCGCCGACGCCCCGGCGACGGAGTATGCCGATGACCCATCTATACCGAGTCACCGCCCTCTTGGCCCTTGTCGTCACACTGGTGATGGGAGGGTCGATAACGGGCTGCGGTCTCATCGACGGCATTCAGGGGACACTCCAGGACGACTCGTGCAGTTACGAAGGAGATCCGACCTTTTGCAATCGCGTCGACGATGAGTGCGGAGAGGTGACGGCCGTCGACAACTGCGGTCAGTCCCGTTCGGTCGATTGCAGCCGCTATCAGAGTCTGCAATGCGCCGGGTTCGCCGATTGCGTCCACGCCAATGATGACACCGACCTGGACGCCAATCGCTGTATCTGTCCTCAGATCGATACCGAGCAGCCGGCCTCCGAGATCTGC
Organism: uncultured Bradymonadales bacterium; assembly: GCA_964446725.1. GTDB lineage: Bacteria > Myxococcota_A > Bradymonadia > Bradymonadales > Bradymonadaceae > SLJM01. The sequence goes on from CAYUPT010000439.1 coordinate 1,490, forward strand.
GAGGTGGCCGACGTCGACTGCGGCATCGTCGACGCCGGTGAACTGTGCGGCAACTGGGAGCAGTTCGGTGAAGTGAACTGCGGCGGGTGTCCGGGCCCTCAGGAGTGCAGTGTGGCCGATGAACCAGACAACGTGTGTGCCTGCCCCTGTCAGGTCGACGGTCAATGCTACGAGACAGGAGAATCTGCGGCGGGCAATGACTGTCTGGTCTGCAACCCCGATATCCACCGCGACGACTTGACGTCGGCCACCGACGGCGCCGAGTGCTCTGGTGACATCGATGGTGCCATCGGAAGTTGCGACGGCGGAAGCTGTCAGTCACTGGAGTGTTCCGACGCCGAACAGACGATCTGTGAATCCGACGCCGTCTGTGTCGACCTCGGTTCCAGTGTCGACTACTGCGGAAGTTGTGACCACAGTTGCGAGTCCGGCGAATTTTGCCACGCCGGCGCATGCCATCAAGGGTCGTGGAGTCTCTTTGCGAACGTTCTGGATGGAGAGACCATCAAATTCGATGGATTGACTCAACAGCAATGGGTCTACGCCGATTATATCCCCCAGACTCCGCAGGCGATTCCGATGGCCTCTGCCGTTGATCCGCAGGGACTTCTGTACGTCGGGACCAATTTCGGCGAAATCGAGCAGCTGGACCCCGATGGTTCCTCGTCGTGGCGCCACAGCGACTACGATGCCGACATCCGCTCCATCGCCGTCGACGACAACTATGTCTACATCGGGACCGGTGAGGACTTCAGTACGAATCGCGCCAATTCCGTGATCAAAATCAATCCCGGCAGCAACGACGGAGAAGAAGTCTGGGTCTTTTCGGACCACGACGACGTCGTAAGTGGCGTCGCTGTGGGCCCCGAGGGCCAGGTGGTGACGGCCTCGGGCGACGGCGCGATCTTCGAGCTCGACACCGATGGCGATGTCGTCTGGGACTACCAGGCATCCGACGATTCCAGTGGGTATCACGATGTGGCCGTCGATGCCGATGGAATGATCTATGCGGCGGCCATCGATGGCTACGTCGCAAAATTTGACCCGACGCAGAGCGACTCCGATCCGCTGTGGCTATTTGACGAACACGACTACGCCGTCCATGCCGTCTCCGTGGATGCCGACGGCTATATCTACACCGCCTCCAACGACGAGACCGTTCGCAAAGTCGATTCCGCTGGAGACGAGGTCTGGACGTTCTCACAACACACCAGTGCCGTTCGCGATGTCGCCGTCGATCCCGACGGCTTTGTCTACAGCAGCGGGCGCGACAACCGGATCCATAAAATTGGCTCCGATGGCAATCTGGTCACCACCGTTGTCGATGCCAGCGACGAAGTCTGGGATATCTCCGTTGAACCCGGCGACATCGGAGCATTCCCCGATAGCTGGACCCAGTGAGATCGTCCCCCCAGATATTGGCGCGGTTAACGTCGGAGATTGCGAATCCCGATATAACTGAGTCCGATACTGGCACCGTACAGCGCGACGGGCACGAAGTTGATGGCGTTGATTTCGCCGTTTCGAGACGATTCCGGGACGGTGTCCAATGCAATTGCTCCGGCCAATGCAGCGCCACCGCCCGCCAGATATGCCCATCCCGGCCCTCCGAATGTCGGTTCCGGCGGCCGTTCAACATCACCGATGCCGTCATCCGTCGGCTCATCGACCTCCGCCTCCGATACCGTCAACTGAACATGCGATGTCTCCAGGGCCTGAATTCCGACGGTGGTCTCCGTGACGTGGCCCTCGTATTCACCGCGAATGGCGTAGTTTCCGGGCAACAGTTCGCGCTGGACCTGGAGGCATTGTTCGAGTCCCTGACCATCGATAGATAATTCGATGTCCTCCGGCTCGCAGTCGACATCGAGATACCCCGGGCAATTTTCCGACATCTCCCGTCGATAGCCCTCGATGGCATCCTCCACCGCCTGTGGCGGCGGGTTTTCCGCCCTCGGCGCCTCCAATGCCTCTTCGAAATATCGCTCCGCCTTCTGGCAGCGCCCGGCGTGCTGATGAGCCCGTCCCAGGTTCGCGTAGGTGACGTTGAGTTCACCGTGTTCAATGGAGGACTCGAAGAGTTCAATGGCGTCGTCGTACTCCCCTTCGCTGATGGCGGTGACGCCCTCGTCGTTGAGTGTACGCTGCTCGTCGGAGACTTCTACGGTCTCCTGAGCTGAGATTTCGGGGGCTGCCACGGCGACCAGACCGGTGACCACAACAATCAATGCCCGACGGGGGAGTGGATTATGGACAGCCATGAGTGGACGACGGAGTCTGATGTAGAGTAGTTGCTTAGCGAGGTTGGCCGGCATTGTCGGGTATCGACGTCGGGTCGTCCACCCTCAAACAGCTAATTGGTCTGAGGGGCGAGCGAATTTTTCTACGGCAGACGCAGTGCTGCACTCCCGGCCTCGACGACGTCAAAATTTCACAATGGCATCGGCGAATCGGCTCGTTTCGGCCCCTCCGGCCTCCGCCCCGTCCTGTTTTCGGGGCGACTTGCTTAGTTTGTCGGGACATGACGCGCCCTGTGGCGGCTGCCCTCGGGATGTATTCCGTCGAGTCGAGACTGCTCTTGTTCGACCCTGTGTTGCCGAC
>CAYUPT010000440.1:0-4080 GCA_964446725.1 uncultured Bradymonadales bacterium
AATCCGACGGCCTTTTCGTCACTGACAAGACGAGCGATCCATTCGTTCGAAGACACCTCGTACTCAGCAGGCACCCGAATCGCAAACTCCCGAAAGCACGCCCGTCGCGCTCCATCGGGCATGAAGTCGAATGAGAAGAAGTACTGATGTATCCCCTCACCGCTCAGCTCACGAATAGCGTCATCGAGCCACTCCGGCACCTCGAGAGTGGCAAATTGGAATCCAGCCATCTGCATCGTAACGAGCAAGCGATCGAGCCAGAAAGATTCGGCCAATCCATCGACCTCTAGATGCACCGTATTCGGCCTGTTCTCCTCGGAGTATTCCTCCATGAGCCCATTCAGCTCTTGCAGGACTTCTTCGATAGGCTTTTCTCGAAGCGCCCGCATAGCGTGTCGAGACTCCAGGTCTTCCTCAGATTCGACCACCTCTTGAAGTGGTGATAACTCGTAGGTGGTCTCCCCATTGATCGCTACCGTATCCTCTTGAAGCAACACCGTGGGCAACCCGGAGCGATCCTGTGGAAATTGGGAGGCCTCCAACTCTTCGATGGCCTCCAAGACTTCCCCATCCAGCTCCTCCTCTTTCTCCCGATCTACCTCAGGCTCACTACCCCATTGTGGCGATAACAGCACCACTGCCATGCCAACGAACAAAAGCCCAACCAACACCGCTCTGCGTCCGTGGATGATCACCACATTCATCGCTCCTCCTCAGCGGTAGACCGGCAATATCGTGCAATCGCGATTGAAATCACCATAGCGAACGTCGGTTCAGAATGCATCCAAATCACACCCATCAGCTTCTCCAGGTGAGAGGACCGGCTTATTCGCACCAGTCGCTATGTTAGCCCCTCGACCGATGCATGGTTCCCAGTCGCATCTTCCAGTTCGACGGCATACTCTCGGGGCATCCGGTAATCGAGCGATCCGTGAGGCCGCTGCTCGTTGTACTCAACTCGAATACCCAACAAATAAAAACTGGAGAAATATTGGAGAAAAGACTTCTCCACCATTCAGCAAGAAACGAAAAACCCGCCAGGTCTCAAGGACCTGACGGGTCTTTCGGAAAGTGGAGGCGGCGGGAATCGAACCCGCGTCCGCGAACCTTCGACTGAACGCTTCTACGTGTATAGTCCGCGTTTGTGGCTTAACCTCCCCGACCGACTGCCCACGGACAAGGCCATGGACGTGGAGGGCCCTTCGAGATGTCGCGCCTGATCGAAAGACGAAGCCTCAGACGCCAAGCCTGCTGTGCGTCGTTATATGAGGCCCGCAGACAAAGCCACATATAACGGGCTACCACGCTATGGGTAGCATCATGCAACGGCTAGCTTATGCAGCCGCCATTGCAAACTGCGCATCATCGTTGGCAGTTATAACGTTCTCGGTGGTTAATAACGGAGTCACAGAGAAACCTCCGGCACGCTACGTCCGCCTCATTGCTCACGTCGAAGCCAGTGCGCCCCCAAAGGGCGATGACACACCGAGGCGGACTGTCATTGCATTGGTTGTAACGACCGGCCAGGTAAATTCATTCCCGAGCGGTCACGCCGATCGAGAATATGGAACATGCGCTCGACCGGGCAACAGATGGTAGACATTTAGCGGCGTGGGTCAAGGGCGCGATGTGTTATTTGCGCTGCGGGCGCTCGTAAAACCCGCATTTACGCCGCAGGCGTAAAGCCGGCGAGGCCGCCGGCGCTCCACACTACTTTTACGCCGCAGGCGTAAAGCCGGCGAGGCCGCCGGCGCTCCACACTACTTTTACGCCGCCGGCGCTCCGTGGCATACAGGCGTCATTTCTGCCAATTTCGGGCCGATTTTTCGCGGGCGATCTCGCGGGCGTGCTGACGCTTTTTGAGGTCCCGGCGTTTGTCGTGTTGCTTTTTGCCGCGGCACAGGCCGAGCTGGCATTTGACGTGGCTGCCCTTGAAGTACAGCGACAGCGGGATGAGCGTGTAGCCGTCCTGTTCGACCTTGGTGCGCAATTTGTTGAGTTCGTGGCGGTGAAGCAACAATTTGCGGGGGCGCTCCGGGTCGTGGTTTTTCTGGGTGGCGTGGTCGTAGGGGCTGATGTGGGCGTTGACCAGATACAGCTCGTTGTTGCGAAACCGGGCGTAGGAGTCCTTGAGATGGACACTGCCCTCTCGAAGGCTCTTGACCTCGGATCCGACAAGGCGCATGCCGGCCTCAAAATCGTCGTCGACGAAGTAGTTGTGGTAGGCCTTGCGATTTTTCGTGATATGTTTGGTCGATTCACCCATCGTTAACCACCTCAATAAAAACTGGTTGCGGCTCAGTGTATAGCAACAACGACCGAGCCGGAGCGCTTATTTCCCCATCGACTACAGACCGGACTTCCATCGCGGCGATGAAAGCCCGGCCGATTGCGCGGATTGGGACCTCAACGCGTCCCGATGGTAGTCATCAGGCGTCGATATTGCACGCCAGCTTGCGGAGTCCGTCCTCAAAGAGGACTTCGATCTTTTTGGAGTTGATCAACTTGACGACAAACCCGATGCCGAATTTCGGGTGGTCGATGACGTCGCTGGCATGGATTTCGGCGCTGATATCAAATTCGACGGGATGATCAGTGCCGAATTTCTCCTCGAGCTTCTCCCAGGCCTCTTGTTGACCGTCGGGGTCGGTGAGTTGAGCCTCCTCGATTTCGCCTTCGATAATGGCGCTGGCCTTCTCCCGCTGAGCAGCACTGAGCCGCTTGGGATTGGCGCGCACCGCATCTTCACAGCTCTCCTCGGCCAGATCGACATCGCTGTCGGAGTCGCCGACCGGTCCGTCGTCCGCCGACTTCTGGTCCGCGAATTTATTACTTCCAGAATCGAAGTCGTTCGATTTGAGTTTATTGTCGAGTTCATCAACTCGGTTGCCGTTGGCCATGTACTCCTCGTTGTGCTTGCAGACTCATCGTGAAAAGAGTTCCCGGATGTCATCGGTACGAAGAACGGACCGACCACCGGTTCAAGGTGCAACTATAAGAGGGAATTACCGCAATTGTAAAAATGTCAAGGCCCAACGTCATCTACCCCCCGGTGGCGATCGGCAAGAATAGAATATTCACCGATTACGGGGCGTCGTCATCGACGGCGGAGGTATCGAGTTTGATGGCGCCGTCGTCGACGTTAAATTGTCCGACGCCGGCCCCGGCGCCGGACTCGCCATTATCGGCCCGTCGGATGCCCTCCGCCATCTCAAAGGCCATATCCACCAGTCCCGACAATTCCAGGGCGACGGTCATTTCGTAGTGCCCCGGTCCAAAATCCTCGTCTTCGACGGTCAGCTCCGGCAATTCGATATCTGCGGGGTCGACCTGCTCGGGATCGAGGTCGCCGATATCGATGGCGTACTGGGTCAGCGTGGGGGCCACGGTCTGGACGGCGGTGCGGCGGGCCTGGGTGACGGCGTCGTCATCGTCGGGGTCAAAGCGACTATCCGGGGGCTGCTCGATGGTCATGCGCAGCGTTTCGGACTGTGGGTCGTAGGCCTCGGTGTCGACGAGTTCGGCTTGGAGTTCGGCCTCGAAGCGCTGGCGGGCGTCGTCGCCAAAGGCCTGGCGCCGAAGCTGGCGCGCGCGCTGACGAGATTCGCGGCGAGTATCCGGGAAGCGATGCAGGTCGTCGATGCGCTCGAGCAACTCTGCGGCGCGAATCGGCTCGCCGCGCTCGACGAATCGATTGGCCCGCGTCTCATAGAAGTCGGCGAGCATCTGATTGAGGGTTCCGTCGCGACTATTTCGCTCCAGCCCGCGCCGAACGACGTCCTCGAAGTGCCCCGGTTGGTCTTCGGCATCGATGGACTGGCCCCAGGAGCGATACAATTCGCTGAAGTGTTCGCTCATCAGTTGGCGTGTCTGGCGCTCGTCGGCCGACAGGTCGGCTTCGTTGTCGAAGTCTTCGTCGTCCCACAATTCGCGCAGCGTCTGTTCCGCCAATTCGTATTCGCCGTCGCGAATAAAGGTGGTAGCCAGCAGGCGGCGGGCTTCCACGAGTCCCGGCTCGGTATCGAGAGCGGCCTCGAAGCGCTGCTGGGCCGAATCGAGGTCGCGGTCTGCCAGGGCCCG
>CAYUPT010000441.1:0-4079 GCA_964446725.1 uncultured Bradymonadales bacterium
GAGAGCGAAGCGACCCGTACATTCACCGCACCCCATCGATTGCGAGTCCGGTGGTCTTGACCCCGGCTCGCAATACGGGGAGCGCAGCGACCCGTACATTCACCGCCCTCAGACTTGGATGGGGGTTGTGAGATCAGTCGTCGTAGATCGCCGACTTGAGCGCCGAGAGATACTTTTCGTTCTGTTCGTCTTTTTTATCGCGCAGCGAGGCGCTGCCGGAGGCATCGCGGGAGTTGATCATCTCCGGCGGGATCTCGTCGAGAAAGCGCGACGGCTCGCGCTCGTGAGTCGTGCCATATTTTTCTCGCTGAGCCGCCGACGTCATGCACAAAAACTCCTTGGCCCGCGTAATCCCCACGTAGGCCAGCCGGCGCTCCTCCGTAATCCCCTCCTGGCTATTGGTGCTTCGTTCGTGGGGCATATATCCCTCTTCCATGCCCACGAAGAAGACGACCGGAAACTCCAACCCCTTCGAGGAGTGAACCGTCAGCAGTCGAACTCCCTTTTCATCGGCTTCGTCGTCATCGCCGTAGGAGCGGTCGAGCGAGATGCGCTCCAGATAGCCGCGCAGCGTGCCTCCCTCGCTGTCTTCGAACATCGCCAGACTGCCCAGGACGTTTTCCACGTTGTCGATGCGGCGCCGGGCGCGTCGGGGGTTCTTTTCGATATTTCGCAGATGATCGACGAGTTTGATCTCTTTTAGAAAGGCTCGGCCCACTTCCGCCAGCGGCTCACCCTGTTCTTCGGCGTTGGCAAATCGGGCCCGGAATTTCTCGAGCGTGTCGACCAACTCCTGCAACTTGTGGCCTGCCGTGGGGCCGAGTCGATGGATATGGGAGGGATCGTCGGCGACCTCGACGAGGGTATCGAAGAAATTGAGGTCGCGCTCCAGTGCAAAATCGCTGATGCGCTCCAACAGGGTCGGGCCGATGCCCCGGGGCGGCACGTTGACAATCCGGCGCAGATTGACCTCGTCATTCGGGTTGAGACAGGCCTTGAGGTAGGCCACGAAGTCCTTGACCTCCTTGCGGTCGAAGAACTCGGTGCCGCTGATGATGGTGTAGGGGATACGAAACGACCGAAGCGCCTCTTCGAAGGGACGGGACTGAGGATTGACGCGGTACAGAATGGCGAAGTCGCGGTAGTCGAGGCCCATATTCAGAGCCAGGCGCTCAATTTCGGCGGCCACGTACTCCGCCTCCTCGCGCTCGTCGGCGCAGTGGACCCACTCGATGGGCTCGCCGTCGCCCTGAGCGCTCCACAATTCCTTGGGTTTGCGCATCGGATTGTGGGCGATCAATTCGTTGGCCACCTCCAAAATATTGCTGGTCGAGCGGTAGTTCTGCTCGAGCTTGATGACTTTCGTATCATCGAATCGGTTTTCGAATTCCAGGATATTTTCGGCGACGGCGCCCCGAAATCCGTAAATCGACTGGTCATCGTCGCCGACAACACAGATGTTGTGGTGGTCTTTGACGAGCTCGTCGAGGAACATCAACTGGATCTGATTGGTGTCCTGGTATTCGTCGACCATGACGAATCGAAATTTGTCGGCCCACTTCTGGCGGACCTCCTCGTACTGGCGAAATAAGCGGACCGGCAGACAGATCAGATCGTTGAAGTCCACGGCATTGAGACCGCGCAGCGCGCTTCGGTACCGACTGAAGATCTTCTGGGCGAATTCGGTCATCGGATCGAATCGAAAATCGTCGAGCTCTTTCGGTTCGCAAAATGCCATCTTGGCGCGCCCGATGATGCTCAGGATTCCGCGCGGGTCGACCTGATCGGGGTCGAGATTCAATTCGTCGATGGCGTCGTTGACCACCGTTTTCTGATCGGCCTGGTCGAGGATGGTATAGGGCCGTTTGTAGCCCAGATGGTCGATGTCCTCGCGCAGGATATTGGCCCCAAGGCTGTGGAAGGTCGACAGATAGACCTGGCGGGCGCGCTCCGGCGTCGTCAACTCGGCGACGCGCTCCTGCATCTCATCGGCGGCCTTGTTGGTGAAACTGACGGCCAGGATATCGCCGGGCGCGATCCCCTTTTTCATCAGATAGCCGACGCGGTGGGTGATAACCCGGGTCTTGCCGCTTCCGGCGCCGGCCAACACGAGCATCGGTCCACCGATATGCTCGACGGCCTTTCGCTGCTGGGGATTGAGGAGGTCGAGTTGGAGATCCATGGAGTATTTCTCGTCGGAGTGGTCGGGCGTTTTTCGTTTTGACGACGGGTGTGACGCTGGAGTCTACAGACAGCGTCGGTGGCCCGTCGATACCTGTCAAATGATCCACAGCGGGTTGTACAATATCGGATTCTCTGGCGGCATTGCATCACGGTATCGGAGTGAACAAAATTCTGACGACGTGCTCACATATCTGTGACTTCTGGGCAGGAATGGACTCTATACCCGAAACACGACCGTGGAACGGCTTATGCATTGAGTAACGCACGTCACAACATCGCCTGTCGCAAAACATCAACTGGATGGAGATTGACCATGATTGGAGCACATGTTCACCAGCGCCAACTCATCGTTCTGACTGCCGCGGCATTGCTGCTCGTCGCCTGTGCCCCCGATGATGATGAGCAAGAGGTTGCACAGGCTCCCGGAACTCTATTCGAGGGCGACGAAGAGCGCGATACCGATCCCGACGTCGACGCCGACAACTTCGACGAATTTACTGCCGATAATCGGGACTTCGCATTCTCGATTTTCGACGAGATCCGTGACGAGAAGGGCGAGGACGAAAATGTATTTTTGTCTCCCCACTCCATTTCCACCGCACTTGCCATGACCTACGAGGGGGCCGCCGAAAATACCCGCGACGAGATGGCCGATGCGCTTCGATTTCATGTCGGCGATGACGTCCTCCATCCGGCCTTCAATAAGCTCGATCTGGAACTCGATGCCCGCACCGACATCGACACCGACGACGGCGAAGACCTGGAGCTCGAGATCGTCAATCAGACCTGGGGCCAGGAGGACTATCCCTTTCTCGATCCTTATCTCAACGTCCTCTCCAAACACTACGGCGCCGGGATGTACGCCGTCGATTTCAGGGCTGAATTCGAGCAGATCCGGGAGGATATCAACGCCTGGGTCGAGGATCGCACCGAGGGACATATCGAAGATTTGCTTCCCGACGGAAGTCTCGACAGCCTGACGCGCCTGGTGTTGGTCAACGCCATCTATTTTTATGGAACCTGGCAGGATACATTCGATGATGGGCGGACCAGTGACGAGCCCTTCGAGCGTCTCGACGGCTCCCAGGTCGACGTCGAGATGATGCGCCACTCCGAGCCGACGACGGCGGGCCATTTCGAAGGCGACGATACGACGGCGGTGTCCCTGCCGTATGTGGGCGGCGAGTTGGCGATGGTCGTTGCCAAGCCCGATGATGGCGAAGACTTCACTTCCTGGGAGGACGGCTTCGATCGGCAGTCCTTCGACGACGTCGTCGAAGGACTCGAAGATAAGAAGGGATTCGTCGATTTGCCGAAATTCGAAGACGAGGGGGACTACGACCTGATTCCGCCCCTCCAAGCTCTAGGAATGTCTGATGCCTTCGGCGGAGCCGCCGACTTCAGCAGAATGGCGGACCTCGAAGAGGCGATGGAGGATCTGTATATCAGCGGCATTTTCCATCAGACCTTCATCGATGTCGACGAAGAGGGCACGGAGGCCGCAGCGGCCACCGGTGCAGTCGTCGGTGCCCAATCGGCGCCGGTGTCGGAATTTGAGGTTCGCTTCGACCGACCGTTTTACTACGCCATCTACGACCACGGCACGGATTCTATTTTGTTCATGGGCCGAATGGTCGACCCGTCGTAATCGGGACCGGGGAAGCATCAGGTCCGCGAAACGCGCAAGGCCTGGCGCAGACGCGGGTTGTCGGCCGGAGAGATGGTGGAGACGGAGGCGTCCGCGCCTTCGGCCGTGTCGCCCGTGAGGCGCTAAACATCGGTGCTGGGAGGCGGGTGGAGCGAGAGCATATGATATACCGGGGCCCCTGCGTTCGGCGATGGGAGGGATGACGACCCCACCGTTCTTGTAGCGGTGGTGAAGGAGCCTTGTGAGC
>CAYUPT010000442.1:0-3084 GCA_964446725.1 uncultured Bradymonadales bacterium
TGCGGTCTAAATCGGCCGGAAATCACGACGGGAGACTTTTTTGATAGCTTCTAAGCTCGTGCCCGCCGTTCGCCCTGAACTGCATCCAACGACCGGGAGTACCCTGTGGCCTCGCCAAACGAGACGATCTACCGCGCCGACTGGACCTTTATCGACGGACAATTCGAGGCCGACGTGGCGCTGGTCGTTCAGGACGAGGACATCGCCGACGTCCTTCGAGGCGACGCCATCGAGCGCCGCGTCGATGCCCGCAGCCGCATTGTCGACCTCGGCGATGTGGCCCTTATCCCCGGTCAGCTCAATGTCCACAGCCACGCCTTCCAGCGAGCCCTTCGCGGCAAGACCGAATACCGGCGATCCGCCGACGAGAGCGACGATTTCTGGACCTGGCGCACCGAGATGTACCGCCTGGCCAACCGGGTCACTGCCGACGACATGGAGGTCATCGCCCGCATGGCCTTTCTGGAGATGGCCCGCTGCGGCATCACCCACGTCGGCGAATTTCACTACGTCCATCACCGCCCGGATGGCACGGCCTACGACGACCGACTGGAATTGGCCGCGCGCATCGGCGCCGCCGCCGACGACGTCGGCATCCGGCTGACCATGCTGCCCGTCGCCTACCACACCGGTGGCATCGAACAGCCGCCCTCCGACGACCAGCGCCGCTTTATCTACGGCGATGTCGCGGACTATCTGGAGGCCGTCGACGGATTGAGCCAACGCTGGGACGATCGCGACCGGTGCGATGTCGGTCTCGCCCCGCACAGCATCCGTGCCGCCCCTCGACGATGGCTGGAAGCGATCGCCGACGCCGGGACGCAACACGAGATGCCGGTCCACATCCACGTCTGCGAACAGCCCGCAGAAGTCGAGCAGAGCCGACAGGCCTTCGGCATGCCCCCTGTCGAGGCCCTGCACGACTGGGGCGTGGTCGACGAGACCTGGACGTTGATCCACGCCACCCATCTCTCGGATCGCGAATTCGAGATCCTCGAACAGACGCGACCGACCGTCGGGGCCTGTCCGACCACGGAGCGCAACCTGGGCGACGGCTTTTTGCCGGCCCGCAAGCTGGTGCGACGCGACGTGCCGATCGCGCTCGGCAGTGATAGCCACACCGTGATCGATCCCTTCGAGGAGATGCGCCTCGTCGAGTACCACGAGCGACTGCGCCACCAGGAGCGCAACACGCTGGTCGGCGCCGATGCCCGACAGCGCACGGAGACCGCCGAAATCCTGTGGCCCATGGGAACGACCCACGGTGCTCGCAGCCTCCAGTCCAACGACGGTGCAATCCGGCGCGGCGGCCCCGCCGACTTCGTCGCCGTCGACCTCGATCACCCCTCGATTGCCGGGGCCACCGGCGACACACTGCTCACCGATATCATCGCCAGCATGTCCACCGGTGCCGTCCGCGACGTCATCGTCGACGGCGAACCGGTCGTCGTCGAGCGACATCACCAACGGGAACATCAAATCGTCTCGGAGTACCGGGCGCTGATGGAGCAATACGCCTCCTGACGTCCTACCCTCCTGCGACGCCAGTACGAGGTGCACCGGTGCCCCCTCAGCCTCCGCTGCGCTTCGGCAGCTCCCCCACCGGGAAGCAGATCTTTAGGAGGTGTCGATGGTATCCGCTAGCTCGTGCGATGACAGCGCCGGGAATCCTCCCCGCGCAGCGATGTCATCGGCTTCAACTATTCGATGGCGGTATAAGCCTGCCAGACGCGGTGTGATGAGTTCTTCCCTTGACGCTATCGCCCAGACATACGACATAGTTTCTTCGACAACCGATGGTCGAACAGACCGGATGAGGACATGCGATGAGTGACTGGCCCGAAAAATGGATGGACCTGCCCCTGGCGGTCTTAGATGTGGAGACGACGGGACTGGAGCCCGAAGACCACCGCGTCACCGAAGTCGGTATTATCCACTTCGAGCAAGGCGAAGTTGTCGACGAATACGGCCAGCTCGTCGATCCGCAGCGTCCGATCCCGGAGGAATCCACGGAGATCACCGGCATTAGCCAGGAGGACGTCGAGGGCAAACCGACCTTCGACGACATCGCCGACACCGTCTACGAGCAACTCCAGGGTGTGGGCATTGTGGCCTACAACCTCAGTTTCGACCGCAGCTTTCTGGAGATGGAATTGGAGCGCTGCGGCCACTCGTGGCCCGACGACAATCCGACGCTCGACCCCCTGATTTTCGCCCGCCAGTTTTTCAAAGAGCAGCGCCGCAAGGATCTGGGTACGGTCTGTGACCTTCTGGGCATTCCCCTCGAGGAGGCCCACCGGGCGACCAACGACGCCCGCGTCACCGGTCGCGTGCTGTACGCATTTGCCGATCGTTTGCCCGAGAATCTCGACGACCTGTTGATGCTCCAGGCCCAGTGGGAACAACAGCAGGCCCAGGAGATGGCCAGCTGGCAAAAGCAAGACGACAGCGCCGATTCGCTGTCCGATGCCTTCGGCGGCCAGACCGTCGGACTGGGTCCGGCCTACATCTACGGCGACGAAAACGATCCGCTGCGCGCACTCTACAAAAGCGTCCCCGAGGCCAATGACTGAAACAACTTCAACAGAGACCACAGAAGTGACTGTCAGCGCCAGCGTACGCGGCGTCGACGAAGTCGAGCCCTGGAACAGGCCCCTGTGGAAATTGGTGGCCCATATCGTGGCCTTCTTCCCGACCTACCGCGACAGTCGCGAGGGCCGCAAAAAGCGCAAGAATATCCGCATCATGCTCCTGGTCGCCGGCGGCGTACTGATGCTCATCGGCGGAAGCGCCGATCAATGGCCGGTCTTCTGGGTGTTGCTGGGCATCGGGCTTGCCAGCCTCAACTTCGTATTTCCCGTCGAAGACATGACCATGCGCTCCTGGCGGACGACGCTAAAAAAGAAGCAAAAGCCCCGCCAGAAACCCCGATGGGACGACGGTCGCGTCGAATTCGACGGCCGCTACGTCTCGCTGTACGCCGGCGACGATCGGGTCCAACGGATTCGCGTCGACCGCGACAAGCATCACGTCGAACTCAAGGACTACGACGACCGACCCTGCCTGGGCATCTTGCCGATGAGC
>CAYUPT010000442.1:3094-4062 GCA_964446725.1 uncultured Bradymonadales bacterium
TTTGCTCGACGGCACCGGTCGGTACCGACGTCGAGACCAGTGGTTCGCTCAACGCCGATAACCTGCGTCGACCGGCCCGGGTCGACCCCAACGACTGGGAGAGATTGTGGGAGGCACTTCGCCAGACGGACTGATCGCCGGGGTGGAATCGATTCTCAAACCCGGCGGTCTGCTCGACGATGCGCTCGACCGCTACGAATTTCGCCCCCAGCAAGTCGAGATGGCCCGCGCGGTCCTCGACGCGCTCACCGATCGCCACCCGCTGATTGTGGAGGCGGCGACGGGCACCGGCAAAACGATCGCCTACCTCGTCCCGGCGATTTTGTCGGGCAAGCGCGTCGTCATCAGCACCGGCACCAAGGCCCTTCAGGAACAGCTGTATTCCAAGGATCTGCCGCTGCTCGAGCAGTGCATGGAGCGTCCCTTCGAGGCGGTCTTGCTCAAGGGCCGGCGCAACTACCTGTGCAAACACCGCTTCCAGGAGATGCAGCGCACCAAGGCCTTTCGCTCCAAAGACGACGTCAAATTATGGCCCGTCATCCAGCGCTGGGCCGACCGCACCGACAGCGGTGATCGCGCCGAAATCGAGGGGATGCCCGACTACTATCCGACCTGGCAGGATTTGTCGGTGGGCTCGGAGGCCTGTCTGGGGCGGGAGTGCCAGTACTGGGACGACTGCTTCGTCCAGAAGGCCCGGCGCCGGGCCCAGGAAGCGGATATCATCGTCGTCAACCACCACCTCTTTTTTGCCGATCTGTCGCTGAAGGCCGGCGGTTTCGGCGAGGTTTTGCCGGAGTACGACGCCGTCGTCTTCGACGAGGCCCATCACATCGAACAGGTCGCCACGGAGTACTTCGGCATCCAGGTCTCGAATTACCGCTTTCGCGATCTGAGTACCGATGCCGAACGGGCGCTGGAAGCCGAAGAAGTCGACGCCGACAAACAAGACAAGGTCAAGGAGGCCGGCC
>CAYUPT010000443.1:0-4054 GCA_964446725.1 uncultured Bradymonadales bacterium
CGCCCTCAGAGACTGCGGCACCGCCACCGCTCGCCAACTCGTCCCGCAGGTCTACACTGACGCCCCCGAGGCGGTGTGGCCCATCGCCACCCGCAGTCTGCTCGCCCACCTATTGCATCTCGTCGACGAGGGCCGAATCCGCCGCGACGGCGACCAGTTTTCGGTGTAGCCACAATGCGGCGTTTCGACCGGACAGCCATCGCCGATAACGCCGTTTTCCGGCCTTCGCCTTTGACATCCTCGCCGGTCTCGTGGCATTAGAAAACGCACGTATTTTGTCACCCAGATTGGCGCAGTCCCTCGGAGACGAGTCGTATCCTCCGGGAGCTTCGACTCACATCAACGACGGAGGAACCCATGAGCGATGAGCAACCGACCATCGACAATCCGCACGAAACCTTTGAGCTCGATGCCCGCTCCGACCAGTCGCTGGAGCAGCTCGTCGAGGAAGCCGATTTCGGCGCCGTCCATTTCTTTTTGGCCGACGCCCTCGACGACGACGCCATCGATGTCGAGCCCGCCGACGAGGACACGACCTTTGCGCTGGTGCCCTACAGCCATCCCGACAGCGCCATCGATGACGATACCTGGGCGCTGCTCGATGAAGAGGGCTACGAGCAGGCGACCGTTCGCGACCTGCTCAACTTCGCGATCGAACGGCCCGGCGCCCAGCGCGAATACGAGATCGTGGCCCTCGACACGATTCGGACCCGACGCGTCTATGAAGACGGACGCGAAGGCCAGACCAATTGGAGCGAGGGCGAACTCGATAAATCGGTCTGCCAGTGGGCGACGGGACTTTCAAATTACGGGTCGAAACGAGCGCTGATCCCCGTCGAGATCTACCTGGATAAGGTGCTTCGCAAAGATGCGATGATCCTGGTCCGCACCTCCTGATTGTTCGCACCACCCGGCGACGACCCAAACACAGTGCTAAGCGGTCGTCGCCGACCGCCGTACCTGCCTTCCTTCCTTCCGGTCGCCCATGACTTCTGACGACAACGCCCCGACGACACTTCGCCCCAACCAGCGGGTCTTCGTCGGCCGACCTATCGCCCGCCTGAGTATCGTCCTGGGGCTCGTAGCGCTGGCGGCCCACTTCTTTTTACCGCTCTTTGTCCCCTTCGATCCGGGGCTGGTGGTCTGGCTGGGGATTGGCGCCGCGATCGTCGCCGGCTACTCCGTCAACCGCTACGTCACCTACCGGCGAACGTCCTACGAATTGTACGGCGACCGAATGGTCGTACACACCGGAAGCATTCTGACCCGCGGCACCATCGACCTGCCGTATCGAAACGTCACGCAGGTCGTATTGCGCCTGCCCTTTATCGAACACCGCCTCTTTTCGACGGGCCACCTCTCGATTCACGCCGCCGGAAGCAGCCAGGGCATCGCCCATCTGGAGTCCATCGACGACTCCCAATCGCTGTACGACCGCATCGCCGATCACCTGCGCGACAATGGGTTCTCGCTGCAGCGCTCGACGCGCCTGCAGCGCGAAAGCCCCCATCTGGTGGGCACCATCATCGACACCTCCGGGCTCGCCATCGGCGGCTTGCTGGGCCTTATCACCGTGGGGCTGACCGTCGGTGGCGCCGTTATCGATCTGATGGAGCTGCAAAACTTCTACGAGTTGTACGACGTCCTCGTCGGCGGCGCCGAGGCCGACGATCCGGAGGATGCGGCCATCGCTTTTAGAGGCACCCTGGGGCTTGCGATCCTCGGCGTCCTCGCCGGTACCGCCGGACTCGCCAAGTTGGCGATTCACTTCGTCGATCTCAATCGCCGAACCTACACGCTGTGGGACGACGTCGTCGACTACCGCGACGGGTTTTTGACGGAGACCTACAAATTCGTCCCCGTCGAAAACCTGGCCGATACGGCGACGGTCGTCCCCTTTCTAAAGCGCCTATTCGGGATGGCCGATGTCCATCTAAGCCCCCACGGCTCGGCATCGGGCATCCAATTCCCATCGATGCCCCGGGCTTCCGAATTTCGCGACCATTTGGACCGGATTATCGAGACCACCGACGGCCCCGGCGAGGCCTCCGTCATCGACGCCGCGGCCCGACCGCCGGAGGCCGACGGTGACGACGCTCCACAATCGGAGTCCGAAGCGCTTCCGGCCGGCCACCGAAGACGCCTCCCGGATACCGACGCCGCCCCTCTGGACTTCGGGCCCTCCTACCTCCGCCGCAGTGCCACGGCGGTGATCGACACCCTCAAATTGGTGGCCATGATCTCCGTGCTCGGCGCCGCCGGCTACGGCCTGCTCTACGGCACCGACGTCGATGCCCAGACCCTCGATATCCCCGTCGAAGACCTGTCGATGGATCTGATATTGATATCCGTCGGCGTCTTTGCCGGCATTTTCATCCTCTATCAGATCGGCAAAGCACTCTTCTTTTGTGCCGTCACCGACTACCGGGTGGGACGCCGCAAGGTCAGCCGTCAGCGCGACTTTATCTCGCGCGACGAATTCGAATTTACGATGGACAAAATCACGACGCTGGTCGTCGAGCGCGACGTCGTCGATCGTCTGATGGGAAGCGCCACAGTGACCTTTTTGTCCATCGGCGCCACCCGCCCACTGGTCTTCGAGGACGTGGGACGTGCGGCGTCAAAAGTCGACGAACTCCGCCGCCGACTCGGCCTCGACGACGCTCCCGAAGACGCCGGGGCCACACACCGCCCAAAGGTCAATCCACTGGATGCACTGGCGGGCCGGTTATACGGCCACTGCTTTGTACTGGCCCTTGTCGCCGGCTCCTATATCGCGTCGCTGTACTGGCCGGTCGCCGGAATTGGGGCCCTGCTATTTGGAGCGCTCTTCGTGTACCGCGTCATCCGCGACCTATTTTACTACCCGCGGTGTCGCATGGATCTGCACGACGACCATCTGGCAATGCGCCGCGGGATCTTGCTCATCCAACAGCACTGGGTTCCCTACGACCAGATCCGTAGTGCATCGACGACGCGCTATCCGGGCCGAAGCCGCGGGACGTTGGAAGTCGTTCCCGGAAGCAGTCGACGGGTCTCGCTTCGCTATCTCGACGACCTCCACGAGCTTCACGAAGATCTCGACGAACGCCTCTACGACCACCCGATGCGGCCCGTTCAGCAATTCTCCGAACTGGACCGAACCCCGTTCTCCGAACGCCGTCCCATGGCCCGCAACGCCATCATCAGCATCGGTCTGTGGACCCTGTCGCTGTCCGTGATCACCGTCATCCCCACAGCGCTTATCTACCTGTATGCGCGGCGCACATCGATCGTCGTCGAAGAGGAGCGCCTCCGACTGGTGCGCGGCATTTTATTTCGCACCACCAAGACCGTGCTCACCAATCGCATCGATCAACTACTCAAGAATCGCGGCCCGCTCCACACCCTGTTGCGAAACGGTCAGGTCAGCATTCTGACCGTCGGCAGTTCGGTTCCCGAACTTCAACTGGGGCCGGTGGCCGATGAAGAAGTATTGTACGACGAAATCGAGGCCCGACTGCCCGGAAAGTAGGCACAGAATCGCTCCCCTGTTCAACTCTGGATTTCCTGGCTCACGATTCTGTCAAAAGCGCGGACCGAGGCTTCATCGACCTCCCCCGGTTCAATCAGTGGAGCGAGTTCGTCACGGCAATCCCGCAGAAGCCCTCCAAATTCTGCGACCTCCGACGGCAGCACACCGTAAAACACCGCCAGATCCTCGACGGCACCGCCGGCGCCGAGGCTGATGTCTTGTTGTACGGCCACGGCATTTTCACGGAGATACGGCTCCAGCGATGCCCGTCGTTCGTCGTCGAGTATCTCAACCACCAATACACCTGTAGTAATTGCCGACGTCGTACTTGTCGGCGCCGTCTTGGTGACCAATTCGTTGAACGCGGACTCGGCAAGATCGACACTCCAATCCCATATCGGCGAGCTACTGCCCTCACTGGCCAGCGCTGGCGAAGCTCCCCACAACATCACAGCTGTCGCGCAGATAATGAACACCTCAAATCGCTTTCCATTCACGACATACACCATGGTTCCAGGACGCGGGATGCGAAATCTACCG
>CAYUPT010000444.1:0-4048 GCA_964446725.1 uncultured Bradymonadales bacterium
GCTGATGACGGCATCTTTCGGTCGTTCCTCCTTTGGAGTAGCGCTGCTACGCCTGGAGTCGGATCGACTCGAAATCTGCTCGCCATCATCTCGCCGGTGCCGTGTTTCAGTTAATTTTCGTCTCGTTTAAAAAGCTAAATAGCTGATCGAGATAGCCCTACACGTACATCGTCAAATGACCAGTCTGGGGCACCCGAATCCGGAGGCGGTCAATATGATAGTGACGCTGGAGCGTATGCCGGTGTCGGGCTGTCATCGCGTAGATTTGTCGGATGGAGTAGAATCCGATATCAGCCCCGATGTCTCACCGGCGTTCGTCGCCTGACACCATGTCGAGCATGGCTGGCTCCAGGTCTTCGGCACCGCAAGGCCCCGATATGCCTTGCGCTATCCGGGAAATCGACAAACCGGCGGTCCTCAAGGCCCCGATATGCCTTGTGTTATCCGGGAAATCGACAAACCGGCGGTCCTCAAGGCCCCGATATGCCTTGTGCTATCGGGGAATATGCCTTGTGCGCTATCAACAACAATACCACTTTTCGAGGCCCCGATATGCCTTGTGCTATCGGGGAATAAGCTTTGTGAGCTAACAACCGATCGCCGCCGGATGAAAATTGGGGAGCAGCTCCGCCCTAGCTCACAAGGCTCCTTCACCACCGACATAAAGTCAGGTGGGGTCGACATCGCCGCCATCGCTGCTTCCACTTTTTTCTTATGACCTACCGGGGGACTTACGTTTAACGGTGTAGGCGACACGTCGAATTGAATTGCGGTTACCGCTGAACTATGATTTCGGCGTCTGTCCTCGACTCCCTATGCTCAAGCTGTGGCACCGTTATGAAGCTGCATACTGCATCGCTCGCCGTACTCGTCGCCCTGGTCACCGCGACCGGCTGTGGCGTCTTCGGCGGCCAATTTGAAGAAGACGTCGACTGCTCCGACAGTTGCAACGACGACCAGGTGATGTGTGGTGATCAACCGGGTACCAATTTCGACTACAACAGCTACGAGGCGGACTGCGACACCGACGATCGCACCGACGAGTTGTGTGCACTCGGCGATAGCGGCGACTGCGTCGAACCCGATTTCGAAATCGAAGAGACGACGGTCGCCGACATCCACACCGCCCTCGAAGACGGCGAGATCACCTGTCAGTGGCTGACGCAGCGCTACCTCGATCGCATTGTGTGGCACGACCTATTTATGGAAGACGGCATGGCGCCGCTCAACGCCTTCGTCCACCTCAACGAGGCGGCCGTCGAAACCGCGAAGATGCTCGACGACTACCATCAATGCGAAGGTGAACTCGCCGGCCCGCTCCACTGCGTGCCCTTTGGCATTAAGACCAATTACGCCTCCGATGAAATTCCGGTCACCCACGGGTCGCTGGCCCTGCTCGATCCGCAGCCGACCTTCGACGCCTTTACCGTCGAGCGGCTGCGCAATGCCGGGGCCATCACCCTGGGCTCGACGACGATGGACGAATTCGCCGCCGGCGCCCAGGGCTTAAGCGGCCGGAGCGGCAAAACGGGCAATCCCTACAACACCGATCACAGCTCCGGCGGCTCCAGCGCCGGCTCCGGAGTCGCCGTGGCCTCCAATCTGGCCGTCGGCGCCCTGGGCACCGACAATTGTTCGTCGCTGACCATTCCCGCCTCCTACAACAATCTGTACACCATGCGCTCGTCGCATCAGCTCATCAGCACCCAGGGCATTTTCCCGACTAACCGCCTCGACGCCGTCGCCGGGCCACTGACGCGAACCGTGGAGGATATGGCGCTATTTTTCGACGAAATGGCGACCTTTAACCCCGACTACGGCGCCCACTGCCGACAGGGCATCGAACACGACGCCGACTACACCGAGGCGCTTAACGAAGACGGACTCCAGGGCAAGCGCATCGGCATTTTGGAGTTCGTCGGCAACGAGGACGACAGCCGCGCCCCCTTTGGGCCGGCCGGCGCCGAATTGCGCGCTCACTACGACGACTTCTTCGACGAATTGATCCTCGAAGGAGCCCAGCTCGTCGAGGACATCGAGATCCGAGACCTCGATATCAACCGCCGCGGAAGTGGCTCCGGCTACGACGCCAACCGCTTTCTCGAACAGACCGAAGGCGGCGTATCGGACTACGAAGAATTGTGCGACACCGAACTCTTTTCACAGGCCGTCTTCGACGACAAAGACGCCTGCAACAACCGCGGCGACCAGACGGCCAACCAGCTCGAATCGAGCCTGGAGTCGGGCCTCGAGCAGTACCGCGACAATCGAAGTCACGTCGAAAGCATTCTGGACGAACACAATCTCGATGCCATCGTCTACCCCGCCGACCGCCGCGGCCCACCGAGAGAGGCCCGCACATCGACGATGTGCGTGCTGTCGAGCATCACCGGCCTGCCGACGGTGGTCATCCCCACCGGCTTTGCCAACAACGGCCTGCCTATCGGCATGTCGTTTACGGCCCGAATGTTTGACGACTCGATGCTCATCGAGATGGCCTACGCCCACGAACAGGCCACCGACCACCGGGCCCCGCCTCAGTTGCCCGAACTCGAAGGCGAGCCCCCGATCGGCATCCAGGACTTCGAGGATGTGCACTACGATATGGGCTATACGGCCTTCGACGAGGTCCTGCGCGACAACGATAAATACGATCTGGAGGCCGAAGTCTTTGCCGATATCGCCGAACAGGTCCTGCGCGACTGGGGCCTGGAGGACGCCTACATCGGCGAATGACCTATCGGCGTCGCCCCGGCGGTGTCGGGCAACCTGGGCGGCATGGGGGCTCCCGTGTCGCGGCGTTCAGTAAAACAGGTGTAGCTGCACCATGTACTGGCCCATCTCCCACTGATCGGTGCGGGTGTAGCGGTACTCCGGACGCAATTTGATAAACGGCAGCGGGTAAACTTGAAGGCCGGCGATGGCGGAGCGGCGAATATCCGTCGAATCGTCGCGAAATGTCGTCGCCTGCTCGACGCGGCCCTCGGCGATAAGCCAGTTGTAGATTTCGACCGACAATGTGGTGGAGGCGTTGAGCGCCCGCCGCTGCGGGTTGGTATCGAAGTCCAGATGGGCCAATTCCACCATCAGCGAGCCCTGATCGAGCCAGCCGAGCCCGAAGAATGCCTGGTCCATGCGAAAGTCGCCGGCCCCTCGAAATTGGCCGGCGCCGTAGACCGACGCTCCCGCCCAACCGTAAAAACTGTAGTCACTGCCAACGTCAAAGCGCGGATAAAAGGCGGCCCGCGCCATCAATGCCGGATCCGACGCCTGTACCATCTCCGGGTCGCCGATGGCGTCGGCGAGTTGGTCGGAGCGAAAAGCGCCGGCATCGGCCCGAAACCAGTGCGCCGGCTGATAGGAGGCCTCGGCGCCGACTTCGGCGTAATTTGGTGGGATGACCGTCGGGTCCGGCCGCGAGGCATCGGCCTCGACGAGCATCGTATGATCGTCGTGCTGAATCCCGGTATTGGGTCGAATCATCCCCGCCCGCACCGTCGGCCGCCCGGAGCCGGGTCGCACCACGGCCTGTGCGTGCCCGCACATCTGTCCCGGATAGGCCCCGGAGCACAGGTCCCCGTCTCCGATATCGGGACCCATCGCCCAGGAACCGGTAAATGTCAGCCAGTCGGTGGCAAATACGGCGATCTGCGGCTCGAATTGCATCGGAAAGATGCGGCGATCGGCCAATTCGACCTCCGAGCGCCCACTGTCGGCATCGAAGGTAAAATCCGGATCGGGCCGCGCCGTCTGGATGCGAATATCGCCGCCGACGGCCAGCCAGTCCAGCGCCTTGTTGGTGTCCTGGTCGGCCAGAAAGCCAATCCCGATATCGCCGTAATCAAAGGCCGCCATGTCGAGCTGGTTGCCAAAGCCGATCTCGGTTCGAATCCCACTTCCATCGGGGCTGTAATGACAGGTCGAACAGGGAGCTCCGGAGGTCGCCGACATCCGGGGAAGCGACATCGCCTCCGGTACCACCAGGACCGTCGCCATCAGGCCGGCCAACAATCCAATCGCAAGGCGGACAACATCCATCGAAACTCCC
>CAYUPT010000445.1:0-1227 GCA_964446725.1 uncultured Bradymonadales bacterium
AGCCAAACAAATCATCTCGCCGAGCCTCGGTCCGCTTTTTTTGACCGCTTCTTACTCATTTGTCGTGGATTCGGAATTGAGAAGCGGCGGGCGTCCAAATTTACTCACAAATTTGTGCCACACCTTCATGAGCGTCTCCCGAGCCTGTTGGCCGCCCGGGATATATCGAAATCTAAGCGTTCCATAGCCTCGAGTCCCGGGCTGTCGGAGTTCGTCTTCGAAGTGCTCTGTCAGTGTCGCCCCCGCATTTTCCGAGGCGTAGCCATACCACAGCATGGCGCTTTTGCCCGACGGATAGTCCACCAGTCCGCCGACGCGTTTGACCTGCAGCGCCGCCGGGCCATCGGGGGCGTGTTGTTCGACGCTCTCTTTTGTCAGCCGTTGCCAGTTGGTGAATCCACGCATCTCTTCCTCGCCAAATATTGCAGGATTGGATTACCTCTCGTGTCAGATATCTCAGCTTATATAGAGCAATAATGCAATGAAGAGACGTACTGAGGCGCGGATTTTTGACGCATTTTCTAATCGCTTATCACCGCTTAAATATGGCGGGTTGAGAGTCGCCATGTAGACGGGGGCAAATTTCTGGATTCGGCGATATAGCTGTAGATTGCATGTACGTCGGAGGTACAATGAGGGGCCAAAAACGGCCACAGAATCACCGGGTAAAAGATGGTTGGCAACCCCGAACCGGCGATATTTCTGGGGGCTGCGCGGCGACTCGACGCCACCTCCGATATTGCCATTGCTGCCATGGCGGACTTCGAGGTGGTTTGCTGAACGCCGTATGCATGACTGAGGTCACATTCTGTATGGGGCAACTGATCCAGATCAGTTGCTGACCCGTGCTCAGTGACAACTGTCAACTTCGACGAATGTGAGTCTCCGCCTTTGAGTAAAGGGTTTAATCATGAGCAATTTCCGACTTTTTAGCTCTCGGACGGCGATCCCGGTCGCGACGACAGTCCTTTTGGGCGTTTTTCTCGTATGGGGATGCGGCGATGTCGGAACCGACGGGACTTCGGACGGGACCGTTGCCTCGGGAAGCTATGAAGGCGACGAAGGACTGGTCCTAAAGCTGAAATTCGACCCCGATCCTCCGGCAGTCGGTGAAGTCGACTTGACCATGGAAGTCACCGTCGACGACGCCCCTCTCGAGGGGGCCGACCTGGAGCTGGAACCCTGGATGCCGGCCCACGGCCACGGAAGTAACACCGTTCCATCAAT
>CAYUPT010000445.1:1327-4047 GCA_964446725.1 uncultured Bradymonadales bacterium
CTGTCGGCCGGCCAGCTCGCGACGGCCGGCATGGGAGTGGACCTCCGGCTGTATCGGGGGGCTTTTATCGGGCGCGACTACCGGCCGATAGAGCACGCCAACTACGAGTTTCGCCAGACGTTATTCGGAGCCGTCGCTCCCTTCGAGGACTGGCAATTCGGCATCACCGCTTCCGCAGTCCAGAGTCTTATCCGAACCGGTTTTACCGACGATGCTGGCGGGGGCATCGGCGATGTCGGTATGCAGGCTCGATATCAACTCGCCGACACACCCAACGGTTCAGCGTGGCCCGATATTGGCCTGATCGCATCGGTGACGGCTCCGACCGGTCGGTCGCGCACCGACTCGATGCGCCGGGCCGAGCACCAGCTGCAGGCCGACGTTACCGGCGGTGAATCCTGGCGCCTTGAGGTGGGGACCGAGACTCAGTGGGCCTGGCAATACTGGTTTGTCGTCGGTCAGACCTCGGCTTATCGGGGACTCTCCTACACCGATCACCGAGGGGCCGACGTAAGGCCCGGGCCCGGATTCCGGGGACGAGTATCGACGGGGCGGACCTTCGACGTCGGGCTGTTCGAGGACGACAATCTCGTCGTCGGAGCCGGTGCCGTGTACACCCACCAGTTGCGCGACCGCCGGGGCGGGGCGGTGGTCGACCGCAGCGTCGAGGGGCTGACCACCGTCAGCGGCCAGGTCGGGGGATACCTGAGTAAGTTTTTGCACGTGATGGTCACCGGCTCCACGGATCTGACAATCGATGGGACCGGAAATAACCGCCATACTGGAGCGCAGCTCGGCATTCGCATCCGCGGTGTCTGGACCGAATACTGACTTCTTGGAGGATGCTATGAGGCCTCGATATCCCATTCACATCTTCGCGGTCGCTATCTTTGGGCTGAATGCGGTCGCGGCCTGCGCATCCGGTTCACCGACGGCAGCCGACGAAACCGAACAGTCGGCGATGGTCACCGAGACGGCCGTGCTCGGAATCGACGAGATGAGCTGCATGAGCTGTGCCGGCACGATTGCCTCGACGCTCGGCGACAAGGCGGGCGTCCGGTCTGTCGACGTCGACTTCGGCAATCGACGTGCGGTCGTCGACTACCGGCCCGATCTCATCGACCGGGACAGGCTTGTCACCGCAGTCGAATCGATGGGCTATCCGACCACGATCGTCAGTGAGGACCGGGACCGCGAAACGCCGTGACCCGAAATCGCGGGAGTCAGCGTCCCGAATAGCATTGGTGCACCCCCCTCCGCGAAGCTGGTGCTATACGGGGTCAAAGAACCGGGATATGGCGCTATTTATGGTTGATGCATGTACCTCGGAGATGCGTGGCCCCGATATACGGCACTATTATCGGGAACCTCAACCGCGGGATCTGTAGGTGCGCAAGGGCAGGAGGTGGCGGGAGTCAGCGACCCGAATAACGTCGATACAGCGCTTCTCCGAGAAGCCGACATACCCGGGTGGCGAGTCGGCGTCTCGAGCGGCACCCATTTGGGCATAGAGGAGGCCTGCGTCGTTGATCCGACGCTCGGAGGGGCGTTACCGGCAAACTCTCAGTTGAAGCGTCGGCAACATTTCCTTCCTTCGAGTCTCCCTGTCACGTTGCGGTCCTATTTGTCCTCTCCGGCGATGGATTCGGTGACCGCCAGGTTTTGTTGTGGGTCGTCGGATAAATACAGTACCGGGATCGAACTTCGCTCTGGAAGTTCGGGGCGGTTCGCCGGGAGAAGAGAACCTCGAAACTTCTCTCCGTCTACTTCGAATTCGTATTTGTTTTGTCCGGAATCGACTGCTTTGCCCCGGGCGACCTCGCCGTGGCGCCAGATCTCTTGTGCCGCATTGGTCTGTCCTTCGCCAGATTTGCTGTCTCGAAACACGAAATAAACGCAACCTACCAGAATCCCGACGATCAGCGCGCGCACAGTGAGTGCGGGGCTTAGTCGGCTCAATACTCCCAGGAGCACCAGGATGGCGATAACGGCGATGATCCACTGAGATGAGGAGCTATTTGACGATGTTAGGCCGTATTGTTCCTCGAAATCAGGTGGTACCGGCCGCGGCGCTTCGGGAATAGCGGCCATGGTCAGCGCCGTGCTCGAAGCCGAATCGAGTTTCTCGGAAGCAGGCGGTGACCGACCGTCGCTACCCAGCTCCTCGAGTTGTGATGCCGCCCGGTGTGCCGTTGGTCTATCCTCCGGTTTCTGAGCCAACATTTCGGTCAATAAATCTCGAAACCGGGGGGCGATATTGAGATGCGAAAGTTCGGGGAACGGGTCCGACCCTGGCCCGTAGTCCGGTGACTGACCGGAGAGCAGGGCTGTGGCCGTCGCTGCAACTCCGAATACGTCGGCTTTCGGGCTCGCGTTGCCGCTGAATTGTTCGGGCGCCATATATCCGAATGTTCCAGCCACAGTGCTCCCGGACTCCTCGGAACTGACAGCGGCCTGTACTGAGCCGAAATCGATGAGCACTATCGAATTGTCGGACTGACGTTGCATGAGATTTGCGGGTTTGATGTCGCGATGAACCACCGGTGGTGAGAATTCATGAAGGTAGACCAGGGTTTCGAGTAAGGCGGCGACAATCTCGACAACCTCCTGAGGTCGAGACGGACCTCCATCGTATATCTCACCGATGATAGGACCTTCGATAAATTCCTGGACCAGAAAAAATGCCGTACTGCGGCCGTCTTTATGCCAGAAATCGTCGT
>CAYUPT010000446.1:0-4047 GCA_964446725.1 uncultured Bradymonadales bacterium
AAGGGCGATTTCGCGATCTCGGTCGTGGTCGTCGCGCTGACGTTCGATGCGCGCCAGAAACATCAGCGCGTCGTCGGCGTGACTGCGATGCGGATACTCGTCGAATAGCGTCTGAAACGCCGTTTCCGACTCGTCGAGTCGACCGCGCTGGTACATCCGGTTGCCCAGCCCGTAGAGACTTCGGACTCGTTGATCTTCGCTGGCTTCATCGGTGCAATCGTCGATGATCTCGCGGTACAGATCCTCAGCAGTTCGCCGTCGCCGGAGTCGAAAATGGCTGCGGGCCTTCCGAAATTGGGCCCGACAGATTTCATGGCTCGACAGCTGGTCGGTATCGAGGGCCGACAATTCCTGGAGGGCCTCTTCAAAGCGGACATCGGCGGCCAGCGCCTCACCGCGGCGCAATCGAGCGCTCGCCGACGGCTCCAGGCCCAGGGCGTCGATGGCTTCCATATGAGATTCATCGACACAGCGACTGTAGCCCAACTCCAAGAGGTCGGTTTCCGGTTCGTCGCCTTCGGTGACGATGTCCACCAGCCAGGGGCAGATGTCGTCGGGGTCGTCGTTATCGAGGGCGTATTCGACGAGTTCCGTATCCAGTGAATCCTCTCGCAGATGTGCGATTCGAGCCTCTAGAAAACGCCCGTCGGCAAATCCGGCCCGCAGCGCCTGACTTGAGAGTGCTCGATCGATGATATCGTCGGAGCGCTCCCCTTGCATGGTCGCTCGCGTCGCCTGAACCAATAGGTAGTCGCGCAGGGCATCTATAGTGTCGGCGGCGCGGCCGTAGAGTTCGGCGGCTTCGTCGTAGTCTCCGGCGCGTTGGTGGGCATACGCCGCGTAGACGAGCCAGGCACCGTCGACATCGTCGTCGACGCTGTGTTCATCAAAGTGGCTTATAAAAAGGTCGCCGGCGCGTGCGTACTCGGCGGCTTCGATCGCTTCGGTGGCGTCTCTGCAGGTCTGGGCTTCACATTCTACCGACGGAATCAATTGTTCAGTCGGATCGTCGAAACCGTTTGCCGGAGTTGGCGCGCCGGTCATCATCAGGCCGATGGAGACCAGTGTCACGAGATATCTGACGGAGGCGACAGACGATCGATAGAAGTCAGTCATAGTGTTCTCGATGTGGAGCCGGGAGGAGCCGACAGGCATGAAGCGTCACCACAACGTACCATTGGTGCGCCAGGCCAGACCAACAAAAATTTGGTGGTCGTGTAGCGAGCGTTGATCGCCGTCGATATCGAAATCATTGGTCGACCAACTTCGTCGATACACCGCGCTTGCCCAGAGCGCCCGTCCCTGATTGGCGTCGGTCAATGGCAGATCAAATCCGGTGCCCACGCTTCCGGTCAGTCCCCAGGTATCTTCGGCGTCCGAACTATCCGCCGAGCTGGCTTCCAGATTCGCCCATTGAGGCCCAAATCCCAGTTCCAGGTGCAGCGATGCCAGAAAGTGACTGAGCCATCCCTCCGAGAGCAATGCGAGAAAGAAGGGATGGAGTCCCACCGTGGCCTGCGCACCGTGAATCTGGAGGGAGCGACCGTCGAGCGAGCGCCTCTGATACTGGTAGGAGAGGCGATTGTCGCCGGCGTACATGGGAAATGAATTTCGAAATCCAATATCCGCCGTCCACCCCGTGGAACCCTCGGTGGGAATGACGGTGCCGCCGCGTGCGGACATCTCCCAGAATGCTCCGTTAAACGCCCGCGGCTGTTCGCTGGATTCCGCCGTCGCCTCATCGGCGACGGCCGCCGATGTCATCAGTGTTGCAACGGTCGCGGCGACGAGGGCGGCGATCAGCGCCGTGTTGCGTGGCCCCGGGGGCAAAATGAGATCGGAAATTGTCATCTGCAGTTGCCAAGTACGGAGTAAATCCACTATAGTCCCGAGCTGGAACGAGCGTCGCCTGCGTGCGGCGGATTCTGGCACACGAACGTGAGGGTGTAAATGTCATTTCGGAAGTTCAGATGGGCAGCGTTGGCGACTCTTTTCGCCGTGACTCAGGTGGCGTGCTACAACACGTATACCATTGATAATGACGAATTATCGAAACTCGAGGCAACCGTCGATCGCTATGAAACGGTAGAAGTTCTGGCCGACTGCCCCGATCAGGAAGTCGGGCAGCACGACAGTCTCGACGGCCAGCGCTTTGCTGAAGCCGACGACGATGCAGATACGATGGCCGACGCCATGACACGTCGAGTCGAGGCCGAAGATGGCCACGGCTGCACAATCGTTCCGGTTTCGACAGTCAATGCGCTCAGCGTGTTGACCAGCGACGGATCGAGACAGCGCGTGACCCCCTTTAATTTTGTCATGGACGACGTCCAGCTCGTCTCCCCCGAATACGACGTCTTGGTCCAACTCGACCAGGTCGAAGGCGCCGAGGTTCGAGAGTTTAGCCCCTGGAAAACGGCGGGAACAATTGCCGGAGTCACGGCGGTGACACTCGGAACCTTTGTCGGGATCAGTCTTCTGGCTCCCGAAGAAGAGGGATTTAACTAAACGGCCGGCAATATAACTGAAAGAAACGTCTCGCCGGTGTTGCCTTTTAGTTGATTTTCGTCTCGTCTGGGACATCGCTCCCCACAGAGCAGAGCGCCGACACGGCAATTCGAGCCCGCACGCCCTACGGTGTGCGGGCTCGACGTCGTTCTTGGGCGCTGTTTGTTCCGTCGGGCGACTGCCAAACGCAATACTCGACGGGTACCATCGTTTCGACGATACAATTGATTTCATCACGACCCGTTGCTATCTTGTAGCGCATAGTATTTTGAAACGGAATGACTCACTGGCTACTACCTGAGGCGAGATGATGATGGCTTCGAATCGATGGCGGAGTATCATTGCGCTGTGCTCTATCTTATTCTTGGTCGCCGCTGGCTGCGCCGATACGACGCCGTCGAGCGACGAGAGCGACGAAGGTGAACAGGCGTCGTCCCAAGACCTGCTGATGGTTCCCAACGGCGGAACCGATATTGCCGGCGAAGTGACGCGAACCGTGGAGTTGAAGGTCTTTTTGTACGACTATGAGACCGGCGACCCCGCAGAGAGCGAAGCCGTCGACTTCGAGATCGCAGACGCCGATGATGGCGACGAAAACCTCCCGTCGCTCGGCGCATCTACTGTCTACACCGACAGTGACGGGGCGGCGGCTGTCGACGTCACATTTAGCAATGTCGAAGACCAGTGGACGATTCGCGCCGATAGTCCCCGCGCCAATTCCGTTGATTTCGAGGTGACAGCCGGTCCCACTGAATCCGGCCAACTCGATGTGATGCTCACCAATACCACGCCGTCGATTATGGGATTGTCCGATATCGACGTCCGGGTCTACCAGTCGGCGAACTTTGAATGCGATTACTTCGCGCCACTTGCCGTCCAGGATGACGAGACGGTCGCCGAGGAGTTTTCGCCCTTCGCCGACCAGTCAGTGTCGTTCGACAACCTCAGTGTCGCCAACACCTACGTGGTCACCGCCGTCGCCCGCGGTGAGCAGGGCCAGATCGCGGCCGGTGGTTGCATGGATTCCGTGGTCATACAGCACAACGAGACCACCAATGCACAGGTCATGCTCCAGCTCGTCCCGCTCAATCCGGTCGGGACCTACGATGTCACCAGTAACTGGGACTTTACCGAGGCCCTCGCCGACAGCGGGCCCGCCGGCTCCATCATCGTGCGCGTCCTCGACATCTTTGAGAATCCGGGCGTCGCGATCTACGACGAGATCATCAACCTCATCGGCAATCTCGTTGGCGGTATCATCAGCGAGACCTTCGATACATTTTTGAGTCTCACCGGTCTCGATACCCAGTTTCAGACGATGATCAACGACTTTATCGACGACAGCTCGGGGCTGTCGCAGGTTCGCGATGCCGGCCAGGATCTGCGCGATGTCGTCGCCGACCTGGAAGTGACCAGTGAATTGTCGATCGGGAAGATGTCGCGGGATTTTGAGTTTCGAGGTCAGGACAACTGGCTGGGCATCACCCTGTACTGGACCTGGGATTGCGATGCGAACGCCGACCCCGATTGCGGTGCCAT
>CAYUPT010000447.1:0-4018 GCA_964446725.1 uncultured Bradymonadales bacterium
CTTTCCAACTTTTTGCAAATCCTGTACTCAACGGAGAGAGACTAGGCGATGTAGCGCCCGCGCCTCGCGCCTGACGAGCGCGCCGGGTCCGGCGATGGCGATGGGAGACTTTCTCAACCGGAATCTAACACCATGAACCAGATCCTCGTGGCATGCGGAGACGTCGCGCTTCTGAAACAATTGCTCGGCGAGCTCCCCGACAACTTCAAACCGGTGGCCACCAAAAAGGGCGCCGGGACCTTCAAAAAGGTCGCCAATCGACAGCTCGCCGGCGCCATCGTCCATGTCGAACTCGCCGACGGCAACGCCGCGAAGCTATTGCGTCAGTTCGACGAACAGCGTCCGGAGGTCCCGGTGTTGCTGCTGACGACGGATTCGCCGCCGGACGACGGCCCCTTCGACAAGGCCCTCCGGTACCCAGTGCCGGGCCCGGTGTTTCGAAACGCCGTCAACTCCATGATCCAGACCGAGTCCGAGGCCGAGCAAAAAGAGCGGTGGCGCGCCTTTTACAAAGAGGTCAAATCCCGGCTCGCCGACGCCCCCGAGCAGTCGTACTACCGACTCCTCGGTGTCGAGGACGGGGCCCCGCACCACAAGCTGGTCAAGTCGTTCGACCGCCTGAGTATGCGCTACCACCCCGACCGCTACAGCCAGCATCGCGACAAATCCTGGGGCCAGAAGTTGTTCGACAAGGTCAATGCCCTCTACAAACTGTTGACCGAGGCCTACGGTGTCGTCAGCGACCGGCGACTGCGCAAAAAGTACGACCAGGCCCTCCAGGACGGGCGCCTGCGTCTCGATTCCGACGAAGCCAGCACCGGCGACGACGGTCCCACCGCCCTGGCGGAACTGGCGAATACCGACAAGGCGCGCCGCTTTTTGAAGATGGCCCAATCGGACCTCGCCAAAGGCGACCATCAGAGTGCACTTCAGAATCTTCAATTTGCGTCGAGTATGGAACCCGACAATTCCGCCATCAAAGAAAAAGTGCGGGAGTTGAAGCCCCAGTCGTAACTTTCAATCTTTTGGCACCGCCCTCGCGATACTCATGGCCAAGAAATCCGACCTCATCCCCCGTTTCATCACCGCCATTGTGGCCCTACCACTGCTGATCGCACTGGTGTCCCAGGCGCCCCACTGGGGATTTTTCATCCTCGTTTTTGCCGCCGGTGCCGTCTCGATCTGGGAGTACTGCGGCATCACCTTTGCCGACGAGCATCGCAGCGGACGCATTGCTTCAGTCGCCATCGGCCTCGGGCTGATGTCGACACTGTATTTCGCCGAGGAGTATTTTGTGGCCGCCCTGGCAGCGGCTGCCATTTTGACGTTTTTATTTTACCTCTTCTTTTTCGACGACCAGAAGCAAGTCACCCATCAACTGGCCAACACCCTGACCGGCGCCATCTACGGCGGTGTGCTTCTGACGTTTATGGCCCTCATGGGCCGCGACCTCGGCGACGCCGGCTGGATGTGGATATTGATGACATTGGCCCTGGTGTGGGGAAGTGACACCGGCGCCTATTTTGCAGGTAATGCGTTCGGCAAACACTCGCTGTACGAGTCGGTGAGCCCCAATAAATCGATCGAGGGTTCTATCGGTGGATTGGCGGCGACCATCGCCTTCGCCTTTGGCTTCGAGGCCATCTTCGCCAACTTCTTTGCCGAAGGCTGGACGCCTCTTGCCTGGTGGCAGGTACTGGCGCTGGCGATTCCGGCCAACATCCTGGGCCAATGCGGAGATCTCGCCGAAAGCCTCTTTAAGCGGGCCCACGACGCCGATGACAGCGGCACCATCATCTACGGTCACGGCGGAATCCTGGACCGCATCGACGCGTTATTATTTGCAGCGCCCTGGGTCTACTATTTCGCTCTTTACCTGGTGTAGCGCCGGGTTGTCGCGGAGTCTTCCGACCGCCGCCTGCCCACTGCACTATTTCGACGACTCGACGGTCCTATGAGTTTTATCTACTTCATCATCCTCATCGGGGTCCTGATCTTCGTCCACGAACTGGGCCACTTCGTGGTCGCCAAGTTCTTCGACGTCAAGGTCCTGCGATTTTCGATTGGCTTCGGCCCCACGCTGGCAAAATTTCAGGGCGAGGAGACGGAGTACACCATCTGTGTGCTCCCACTGGGCGGCTACGTGCAGATGCAGGGGGCCAGCCTGGAGTTGACCGAAGACCTTCCGGATGACGAGCAGGAGCGCTCGCTGATGGCCAAGCCCATCTGGCAGCGCTCGTTGATCGTGCTGGCGGGACCGGTGGCCAATCTGATCTTGCCGGCGGTGATTTACTTTGGCTTTGGCCTCGTCCAGTTGACCACGCCGCCGGCGATGGTCGGGCAGGTCCACGCCGACAGTCCGGCCGCCGAAGCCGGTATTCAACCGGGCGACCGGATCGTGGCCATCGACGACCGCGACATCGACTACTGGTACCAGATCGCCCAGGGATTCGATCAGCGCTGGGATATTGTCCATCAGGTCACCGTCGAGCGCGACGGCAAACACAAGACACTGGAAGTGACCCCGGAGCGCCACAGCTCCACCGACTTTCTGGGCCTCGTCCAGGAAGAGCGCGCCCTGGCCGGTATCGGACTGACGACCTACGGACCGACCGTCGCCCTGTCGGACCGCGGCGGAGCGGCGGCGCGCGACGGACTTCGCTTTTTTGACCACGTCGTCGCCATCGACGGCCAGCCCATCGAGCGCTACGACGAAATCACAAGCCGCGTCGCCGAAAGCGGTGGCGAGCCCATGGAATTTGTGGTGTTGAGCCGCTCCAAGATCCCCGTCGACTACGGAGATCTGTACCATCAGGACGCCCGGACCTTGACGGTGACCCCCGATAAGGTCGACGGCGAGTATACGTTGGGAATCGAGCCCGCCCAGATGTATTTGACCGGCGTCGAGGAAGGAAAATCAGCGGACGGCGCCGGCCTCCAGCCCGGCGACAAGATCGTCAGTCTCGACGGCCGGCGCTACTCGAGCTGGGTTCTCTTTGCGGACCGCCTCGAAAATCAGGTCAACGAATTGATCGTCGAGCGCGACGAAGCCGGCGACGACTACGACATCGAGCCATCCTTCGAGCTCCAATTCGAGCGCGATGGCGAACTCCACACCATCACCTACGAACCGGAGGTCGCCACCTACCAGGACGACACTCAGCAGACGCACTACCGCGTCGAACACGGCTGGGAGACCTTTCGCGACACCGTCGTCCCCGACCCGGTTGACCACCACTTTGGCGACCGGCTGCTGTACAGCTCGCGCAACAGCATCGACCAGACCTGGGAGTTCACCAAGATGATGACCGTCGGCCTGGTCCGCCTGGCACAGGGCCGAATTGCCACCGAATCGATCGGCGGTCCCATCATGATTGGCGAGCTCGCCGCCGACGCCGGCGACGCCGGCCTCGAGCCCTTTTTGCGCATGCTGGCGCTGATCAGCATCAACCTGGCGATCATCAACCTCTTGCCGATTCCGGTCCTCGACGGTGGCCGGCTCGTCCTCTATGCGCTGGAGGCCGTCAAGCGCGGACCGCTGAGCTACCGCACCCGTCAGATCGCGGCCTATATCGGCATCGTTCTGGTTATCTTACTGATGGTCTTCGCCTTCAAAAACGACATCGAGCGCAACTGGTATCGGGTCGTCGAATTCTTTGGTGATTAGCTGACTAGCTGACAAGGCTTATTCCCCGGTAGCACCAGGCGTACCGGGGCCTTCCCTCACGGCGGCTTTTCGTCTGCCGACGCTTAGCTCACAAGGCTTCTTCCCCGGTAGCACAAGGCGTACCGGGGCCTTCCCTCACGACGGGGGTCGACCCCGCCCAGCTCACAAGGCTTCTTCCCCGGTAGCACAAGGCGTACCGGGGCCTTCCCTCACGACGGGGGTCGACCCCGCCCGACCTCGTGTCGGCGGTGAGCGAGCCTTGTCAGCTACACCGGGACCTCCCTTCACGGCGAGTTTCGACCCCGCCCGACCTCGTGTCGGCGGTGAGCGAGCCTTGTCAGCTACACCGGG
>CAYUPT010000448.1:0-4015 GCA_964446725.1 uncultured Bradymonadales bacterium
GTCGATTCCGGTTGTTGGTCCACCTGTTCTTCGACGTCCGAAGAGGTGTCGGTGTCGTCGTCGGTATCGGCCTCTTCGTCGTCGCTTTCGTCAACGACGGTCGTCGTGGTGGTCGTCGTCGGCGATGTGGAGCGCGACGTCGACCGCGCTGCTGTGGCACCGGAGGTCGATGTCGACGACGAACCGGAGGTCGAACGCGACGTCGATCGGGAACTGGAGCGTCCGCTCGAGCGCGAATTCGACCGCGATGTCGAGCGCGAGCGACCGGTCGAGGCGGAACTCGAGGATTCGATATCGACATCGCCGTCGATACCGACGGTCATTTCGCCGCGCAATTGGGCGCCGTCGGCCATCTCGACGATGGGGGCCCGGATATTGGCCACGGCGCGGGCACTATCCGCCAGGACCACCCGCTTTTGGGCGACGATGTCGCCTCGTACAGCGCCCTCGATGATGACTTCCCCGGCCTCGATATCGCCGTCGATACGGCCCGCCGGGGCGACGATGAGTGTTTCGGACAACGCGATGTCGCCGTCGACGACGCCTCGAACCGACAGGTCTTCGGAACCCTCGATACGGCCCGAAACTACGGTATCTCGGCCAATTGTAGTGGGGTCTGCCATCGTTTATTCCACGTCCATGTCAATGTGACCTTTGAAGTTGGCGCCGTCGGCGATCAAAATCCGCGGGGATTTAATATCGCCGACCATGCGTCCTTCGGTGGTAATTTCGGCGCGCTCACCGGCGACGATATTGCCGGTGACTTGGCCGCTTACGGAGACGTCCGGGGTCTCGACGTCGGCTTCCACGACGCCTTCTTCGGCGACCGTGACTTTGGCGTCGGTGTCGATGCGACCTTTGACCGTGCCTTCGACGACAACCGGGTCTGACCCGGTGATTTCGCCGTCAACTGTGATATTGGATCCGATGATCGTATCAGCCATGGTGGTACTCCTTGTAATTTAGTGATCAGTGGCGACCGGTTGGTGCCATCGATTTTAGTCGGTGTCTTCGAGTTCGACGTCCATGTCGATATTGCCCTGAAAGCGGGCGCCTTCTTCGATGATAATGCGCGGTGCCCGGAGATTACCGGTGACCAGGCATCCCTCGACGAGTTCGATGGCCTGGCGCGCGACCACTTCACCCTCGAGCGATCCGCGAATGACGATATTGTCGGCATCGATGTCGGCAACGACGGTGCCGTCGTCTTCGACGGTCAGCGTATCTTCCAGGGAGATGGTGCCCTCGACGGTGCCGTGAACAAAGAGTTCATCGTCACCGGAGACACGTCCGTTGATGGAGACACCAGGGCCGATGGTGCTGGGAGATGGGGCCATGGAAACAACCTCTCGACTTCAAAATGAATGTACAGCGACCTGCCGGAGGGGGTTTGGTGTTCCGGCAGCGGCAGTCAAATTTTATCCAGCGCCTGCCGGCGCGGGCCGGCGAGGGCGCAGAACTTCTAACACCGATGGGGGTACCGGTGCAAGATGGAGTCGGCACTCGGGAACCTTGCAGAAATGCCCCCGTAGGATATGATGAGCGCCCGCTTTTGAAAGATTTGTCCGCCGCCGAATCGGTCTGGATGGACGTGTCAACAAGGTTAAGCGATGAATACGATTCGAGGATGGAAACCGACCTTTGGCGCCGTCGCGGTACTGCCGCTGATCGGCGTGGCCATGATTCTGGGGTGCGAACCGGATGTTCCGGAGCGCGACGATACGGGAGATCGGATCGAGGCCGTCTTTGATCCGGAGACGGAGACGATTCCAACCCCGAACGACGCGGCGATGGACGAAGACGGAACACTTCCCGGGTTGTCGGGCGCCGAGAGCGGGACGGCGGCGGGGCTATTGTCGGATTACCTGGACGAATTGACCGGTTGGCCGAGGACGACGCCGATCGAGATCCCGTTTTCGGGTGCTCTCGACGAGGAGTCGATCGGCGACGATACGGTGCGTCTGTACCGCGTCGATGACGACGACAATCTGGAGCGCGCCGGCGTCGCCGAACACGGGTATCGCGAAACCGACGACGGCGTGACGTATATCGAGATTATGCCCGCCACTCCGGCGGGACCGGGCGAGCAATTCGCAGTGGTGGCGACCAATGATCTGGTCGGCGCCGAAGGAGAATCGGTGGGGGCGCCGCTGCCGATCTTTTTGGCGGCCTCCCAAAGCCCGCTGGTCGACGAGGACGGAACTCCGCAGCTGGAGATTCTGGCCGACGACCCGCAGACCGCGCAGACACTGGAGCGGATGCGGCAACTGCTGGCGCCCGTCTTCGAGGGTGTGGAAGACGGTGTCGGCGATGACGAATCGGTCGATCGCGACGATTTGGTGACCGCCTTTCGGTGGACGATGATGCCGGAGCCGGCGCTGTCGTTTTATCCCGATTTTGCACAGCTTCCACTGCCAAATACGGCGGCCCTCGACGAGGACGGAACCTT
The DNA here is from genome assembly GCA_964446725.1 of uncultured Bradymonadales bacterium. Classification (GTDB taxonomy): domain Bacteria; phylum Myxococcota_A; class Bradymonadia; order Bradymonadales; family Bradymonadaceae; genus SLJM01. Next base: position 2,450 of record CAYUPT010000448.1, read on the forward strand.
TCCGGAGTCCGGAACCTGTCACGCCGGAGAGGAGTCGGCGGCCGGGACTCTCGATGATTATCTGGCCGGTCTGTCGGGTTGGCCCGCAGAGACGCCGATTACGATAGAATTTACGGTCCCCATCGATCCGGAGTCGATCGGCGACGACGATTTTCAACTGTGGAAAAAGAGCGGAGACGACTGGGAGCGCGATGACTTTGCGGAAGTGCAATACCGCGACTTCAGCGTCGATCCCTGTGGCGAGGAACACCCGGCATCGGTCATCGAAATCGAGCCCGGTGTCCCCATGGAGCCCGACGAGGAGTATTTCGCTGTGGCGACCCGCGATATCGAACCTGTCGGCTCCGAGAACGGCGCCGGTGAGGATTCGGACAACGGCGATGTTCAGCACCTGATCCCCGAATTGCCGATGTTTCTGGCGCTGCAGCCGGAGCCGCTGATCGACGACGACGGCAACTCGCTGGTCTCGACACTCGGCGACGCCAATGCCGCTCAGATTGCGGGTATTCAAGCCTCTATCGAACCGGCGCTGGAGCGCATGGAAGAAGAATTTGATCTGGCCTACGACGATTTGGCCGGCGTGTCGAGTTGGTATACATGGGACGACACATTCCTGACCTTCGACCCGGAAACGGGGACGATCCCATTTCCAAATTCGGCAGTGACCGCCGATGGAACGGTCAACCTGCCGATTCCCGACGGCGCCGGCGAAAGTCAACAGGCGTTATTTGAGCGACTCAACGAACGGGAGGGATTTTCGACGACGGCGCCCATCTCGATTCCACTCCAGGGCGAGATCGACGAGGAAACGCTGGATTTCGAGGGGATCCGTCTGTTCAATCGAGATTCTCCGACCGATACCTTTGGGGCAGATGAATTGGATCTGCGCGTCGACCACGACATCGGTCGACTGATTTTGGAGCCGAAGACTCCGCTTCCAGCCGGTGCCGATCTGGTCGTGGCCCTGCGTGATGACCTGCGGGGAACGAATGGTCGGCCGGTGCAGGCCAGTCCGTTCGTCACACTTTTAACCGGTGAATATCCGGTCGCCGAAGACGGGGAAAGTCTGGTGGACTTGCTCGACGACGACTCGGCCGTCGAGTTGGAGAGTAGTCGCCAGGAAATCAATTCTAACCTTCCGCTGCTCGGTTCGATTTTCTTTGACGATTGGGAGGAGGAAGACGGTACGGACCGCGAAAATATCGCCGCGGTCTGGAACTTTGAGACCGAGAAGCCCATCGAGCCGATGCGCGAGCGCCGGGCGATGGTGCGCCACTCTCACGAGGAGCGCGGCGAATTGCAGGCCCGACGCCACTGCGATGTCGATGGCACCTGTGGACCGATTGAAACCGACGAGCACTACGTCGAATTGGGCGATAGCTTCGACGATCCCAACGACCCGTCGGTCGCGATCGATACCAGTCATCTGCGCGCCCTTTATAGCGGCGCCGAATTTGAAACCGTCGATGCCGACGGTGAGCCTGAGCGCGTGGGCATTACAGTCTACATTCCCGATGTCGACGAAGGGGGAACGGAATGCGACGGCGACTACGACGTGGTCATAGC
>CAYUPT010000449.1:0-4003 GCA_964446725.1 uncultured Bradymonadales bacterium
CCACTGCCGGACCTCGCGGGGACTGGCGGTGGCGTCCCATCGATAAAAGTCACTGCTCGAGACCGGTGCCGTGCGGCTGTAGGCCGAAAAATCGGAGTCCAGAAAGGCCTCCAGGTTATCGTCGTCAATTCCGTCGCGAAACTGCGGGGGGATATCTTCGTCGGGAGCATCGATGCGACCGCGCAGGTGATCCTGGGGTTTGGCGTCCCAGACGTTTTCGTTGTGTTCTGTAAAGCCCCCGGCATTGGAGCTGTAGACGGCATTGACGATGCGGTTGCCCTCTTCGAGCATGACCTGACCGCGGGTGGCGTCGACGGCCCGGGAGGTCGCCGATCGTTCGACATCGACGCCACCGTAGACCTGGTCGTAGATGTCGGCGCGAAGCATGAAGGGGTCGGCGAGATTTCGCACTCCGATGGCGGCGAAAATCTCGTTGCGGGCAGCAATGGCCTGGGCCCGGAGTGCGCCCTGGGGAGCCGATGAAAAGGTCTCCGAGGGCACGGTACCCTTTAGAATACGCTCCGCTCCCAGGTTGTTGATCACGGCAATGCGGCCATTTTGGTCGGGAGTAAAGATCAGTTCTCCCGTATAGGTGCGGGTCTCGGTGCCCTGTCCGTAGGACTGAGGAATTCCGGGGATGGTGTAGCGAATATCTTCTTCGCGACCGGAGCGCGATGAGATCCACAGGACGTCGTCGTGGCGCAGCGTAAAGCCCAGACCCTGGCCCTGAAATTCGAGTCGGGCGCTCGGATAGCTGAGTCGTTCGCTGTGGAGGTGGCCCTCGATACCGAATTCGGCCTGGAGTTCGCGGCGCAGTCCGTGGGCCTCGCCGCGGGTATCGAAGCCACCGACGCCGACGACGATCATCCGGGAGTCGAAGACTTCGCCGTGGACTGCGAAGTGGCCGCCGACATCGAAGGTCCTGGGCTCCCAGCCGCGCTCCTCCCACTCGGCGACGACATCATCGACGCGATGGCGTTGATCCATCGACAGCCGGTCGACGGTCACCCAGTGGTTGTACTCGCCGGCTTCTCCGTCATTTTGAGTGATGGTGTAGGTGACGTCGCCGGGCAATTCGACTTCCGGTCCCTGAGGTCCCTGGGGCATGAGTCGAATCGGCTCTGAAGGGGTAAATTCCACCTCTTCGCGCCCCTCGAGGAGGCCGACGCGAATCAGCGGATCGCCATCGCGCGTAAAGTTGAGCTGAGGAGCGTAGAGCATGGCGATGCGGTCCGAGGTCGACAGCTGGGGGCCGGTACCCCCTTGCTGGGCGGAGGCCTGCGAAAATCCTCCCCACATCGCCGCCAGTACGGCGACGACGAGACCTGCCGAAAGACTACCGAAAGACTTCGTCATACTGCACTCGTATTCTGGGTACATCGGTTACATCACGCGCCGTCCAACGGATATCACAGCGCTGTCGTCGATGCGATCGATATCCGACCACGGCAGTGCCGATGTCGGGCCTACACCGCCCCCGGTGGCCTGCGCGGCACCATCAGTCAAGGGTGTGAAATGAGGGGTGGGCGACGGGCTCGTCGGCCTCTGTGGTATCGACCGTGAAGTCGACGACGACGCGCTGGGGGCCGATATCGACGGTTCGCGCAAAGAGTCCGTGGCCGGGACTGGTTTCGCCGGCCTGTCCGGCCAGTGTCTGCCCGCTCCACTCGTCGTCTCCGGTGCGGATGACCCGGCGCAATTCGTGGGTCGATGCATCGTGGTAGACGACCTCGATTTGGCCGCCGTCGATGTGGAGTTGAACGTCGTGGCCGACCGGGGTCTGGCTCCAGCCGCCGACGGTGTCGCGGATGCCGTCGACGATATACTCCCGGTCGCCGTCTTCGGTCTGATAAAACAGGGCCGGCTCGCTGCGGTCCATATAGGCGATGTGGACGTCGCCGTCGCTATCGCGGCGCGCGCTGGCGTAGGGACCGGCGGTGTCGACATCGAGGTATGTGGCGTCGGTCCACTGCGTGCCGTATTCGATGAGCCAGCCGACCCGCTGGCGGGTATTGTCGTAAAAGGAGGCGAAGAGTTGACCGTCATCGCCTTCGACGACCTGCAAAAAGAGACCGGCCACCTGGGGGTAGTCCTCCAGATCGACGGCCGGGCGCGAGCCGGAGTGCAGGACGCGGTAGTCGGTGTCGGCGACGTCGTCGATGGCGGTGTCGACCTCGATGGAGCGCTGGCGAATCTCGGAGGATTCACTGTCGAGGCGAGCGACGTAAAATAACTCCAGGACGTCGTCGCGAAGGATGACCTGCGAGTAATAACCGGTATCGATGTCGTCTTCGACGGTGGTGATGTCGAAGTCGAATTCGTCGTGGGCCGGTCCGCGCTGATCGCCGCGATCGCCCCGGGCATAGCGAAGCGAGTTGTCGTCTTCGTGGCGATAAAAGACGTGGACGACCTCGCGATCGCCGTCGACGGCCGTCGCGGTATGAGTGCCGACTTCATCGCCGTAGCTGATGACGCCGCCTCGGGGGCCGTTGAGATCGCCGCTGATGACGCCGCCGTCGGGGACGCCGTCGACGAAATTCCAGGTACCGACTTTGGTGCCGCTGAGTTCGGCGACCATCAGATCGCCGTAGCCGATATTGTGGACGGCGACGGCGGTCAGCCCGTCATCACTGTCGATGGACGGATAGCTGCCGTGGTACCGAAGCGGCAAAGGCTCCATGGAGACGCATTCGCATTCGCCGTCGCCGGCCTGACAGGTCGACTGGTCGACGTCACCGTATTCGGCGACCTGCGGCTCAAAGCCCTCGTCGCATTGCTGGTCGGCGCAGGGATCGGGGTAGGTCGCGCAGCCATTGGCCATGTGGCAGCAAAATTGGTCGCTTCCACACTCGCCATCACAGGCCAGTGCACAGGTGCACTCGCCGCCTTCGCAGACGCCGATATAGCCGGATTCGTCGCACTCAAGCTCCGTGCACTCGGCGGTGTCGTCGCAGGAGGGGACGATGCATTCGTCGTCGATACAGGCCTCGCCGTCGGGACATTGTTCCGGACAGGTGGTGTGCTCAGAGGCCGTATCGTCGCTGCAGCCGGTCAGTGCGAAAGCGGCGATGGCGCCGATGGCGAGCCATCGGCGGGAAGCGCCGGAGAATCGGCGGACAGCCAGAAGAAGCAATACCAGCAGACCGCCAACAAGGCCGCCGGCGGGGGCTCCGGAGCTGGAGCATCCGGTGCGCGGTTCGGCGCCCGATGCGGCCTCGGGCGAACGCTCTAGCGGATGCGTTCGGACCTCGACGCGGTCGTCACCGACCCAGCCGGCCCGGTCGCGAACTTCGATGTCCACTGCCACGTCGCCGGTATACGTATCGGCGTCGAGTTCGATGTCGTCGATGGACGTCCACGCTGTCCAGGCATGGGCCTGACCGTCGACGATGTGGCGGTGGCGCATCTGCATGTCGTCGGTGTCGTCGACGACATCAGTGGCGGAGACGGCGATGGTATCGTCGACTTGCCAGGCCTCGACGGCCGGCGGCTCGTAGTCGACGACGACGTCCTGTCGAGTGGCGTCGCGCTGCCAGGACTGGCCGGGCTGGAGGCGACGGGCGCGAAGTTCGAGTTCGTGGATACCCTGAGCGATGAGTTTCGGGTCGTCGATCACCAGTTCGGGGCCGGTTCCCGCCGGGCGCCAGGGCCCGCCACCGATGCGATACAGATATTCGACGTCGGCTCCGGCGACGGCGAGTCCACTTTGTTCGGCGCCGACGTCGAGGTGCAGTGATACTTCCGGGATCTGGCGGTCGAGTCGGTCGACGTCCAGATGTTGGGCGTCGATGGTGGCCCGGGCGGCCATCAGACCGAGCGAGGTATCGTCGAGTCCGACGTACTCCAAATTGGCGAATAGGCCGATGTATTCGTCGTCGTCGATGGCCGTGATATCGCCGTCGCCGATGACGACGCGGTAGCCCAAAAATTCGGGCAATTCGATGGGCTCGTCGAGGGCGTCGAGCAATTCGGGAACGGCGACGCCGAGCAGCATGGGGATGAG
>CAYUPT010000450.1:0-3994 GCA_964446725.1 uncultured Bradymonadales bacterium
GCGCCTACGGCCGGATGCCCAATCAACTCTGGAATGCAGAGCGCGACGGTGGTGATACGATATTTGAAAATCACTCCGTCGATTCCGGTTACGCCTTCAGCGAGCGCGACGATTGGACGGATAACGAGTCGGCGCGGTGTTATTGCAGCCATAATCGCGACGCCGAAGACTGCGCAGATGTCCCGGAACAGGAGCATATCCAGTGCAATAGCGCTGCGGACGCGATTCGATGGAACCACTCCACGGATCGAGAGCCCTATCGGCTCGGCGGCAATACGGGAACCACGGTATGCGCCGATCTGAACAACAACGGGCGCATGGATTTGCTCAATGCCGAGATTGTCCACTGGGATGTCGGGTCGTCGAGCGACCCCAGCGAAATACTGTACAACGCGGGAAGTGAGCCCCTGGGATTTGAGCGGCCGGGAAACGAGAAGACCGGTCTGATGCGGCCGCAGTCCGGGGTCGTCTGGGATCACGGTGATATTACGGCTGCGGCATTGGATTTCGACAACAGCGGGCGTCTCGACATCCTTATCGGTTCCACCGATTACCCCGGAACGCGGGCCCACCTATTTTCTCAGCAGTCCGACGGGACATTCGAACGGGTCCCGACGGAGCTGGGCATCGATTTGACGAGTGCTCACGGCATTGCGGTTGCCGACTTCAATCGAAACGGCAGTCTCGACGTGGTCATGGGCCACTCCCGGGCTCGATGTGACTCCGGCGATCACTGTCTCGACGATCCGCATGTACGCCTATTCGAAAACCGGTCCGGTGGTGACAACAACTGGATTCAGTTGGAGTTAGAGGGCGGCGAAGGCAGCAATCGCGCCGCAATCGGCGCCGGTGTCATCGTGGCGACCGGCGACCAGTTTCGGCGATCGGAAGTCGGCGGTGGTCACGGCCATTACGGAATGCAGCACGGGATGGTCGAGCACTTCGGGTTGGGGGATGCCTGTATGGCGACGGTGGTCATAGAGTGGCCCGATGCCGACCAAACCCAGGAGGTCTATCGGTTGCCGGCCGGCGAGCGCTACCACATCCGACAGGGCGAGCGACCTGTGATCGCCGACTGAGCCGCGATCAAAAAAAGTCTCCCGGAACAGCTTGCGAGGCGGTCTTGAGCGACCGCGGATCCCCTGCAAAGCCAGTAACGGCAAGGAGATGAACTAATGCTTGACCCTCGGACCGGGAAACAGATACCATCTGGGCAACGCTATTCGCCACGCGATTCAGGTCGAAATTCTGAGTGCCCGGTGACGAATCGAGACTCAACCGCTGATGCGGTATATTCTATTCGGTACTCCAGCACTCGCTGTAGGAGAAGAAAATGAAGTTACGTTTGTCGTTGCTCGCCTCTGTTGTGCTCGTCGGGATTTTTACAATCGTAGGCTGCGGGGAAGAAGTCGATCATCAAACCTGTGAATTCGACGATCAGGAGGATGGCTCCACCATCGTGAGTTGTGACGATGGCAATGAATACACGGTCGCCGACGGAATTGATGGTCGCGACGGTGAAGATGGCCAGGACGGAACCAGTTGCAGTGTCGATGACAGTCCGCCGGATGGAACCCAGATCGAGTGTGAAGACGGCACCTCGGCGTTTGTCGCCGATGGTGAAGACGGTGAAGATGGCGACCCCGGATCGGCATGTTGGGTCGAAGATAACAACGACGGCAGCTACGATCTCAACTGTGATGACGGAAGCTCGGTGACGATCACTGACGGTGCAGACGGTCAAGACGGCGAAGATGGCTTTGACTGCGACCTCATCGAAGACGACGGCTACACGCTGGAATGCGAAGACGGCACTGAAATCTCCCTCGGCGGCGGTGGCGATGATGCCTCGGAGTGCACCGTCGATGACAACGGAGATGGCACGGGCACGCTCTCGTGCACCGGCAGCCCCTCGCTGACCTTCAATCTCATCTCCGACGATGCGGAACTGCGAATCTTTACCGGCAGTGTCTCCGTCGATTTCGATGATATCGGTCTGGAGGCCATCATCCAGAATCGAGGCTCCGATGACTACACCGACAGCTTCGATGTGAATTTTTACATCGGATTTAGCAGTTTCGACGATATCGATGATTTTGACACACCGGATGACACCTACGAGTTTGATGATGGGCTCGACGCCGGCGAAAACTGGTACGCCTTCGGGTCCTACACCGCCACCGACGATGGAAACCACTATCTGTGGGTCGAAATCGTCGATGACAACGGAGACCGTATCGACTACCACGGGCCGACGCGATTTCAGGCTGGATGTGGTGTCAATTGCTGCGATCTCAGTTGCTGAACGATAACCTTCGGTGGCCGGTCGACGGCGACCTGCCACCGCGGGCTGATCTTCGGTGATAGTCAGGCTCGCCGGATGCCGGCGATGGCATGGCGAGCACAATTGCGAGGCGTTAGAACACGGGAGTCAACATGTTGTCAGGAACAATTTTACAGCGAACGTTAGTGGTATTCTCTATACTGGGACTGCTCATTGCTGGATGTGGTGGAGAGAGCGAACAAAGCGATTGCCGATTCCAGGAACAACAGGATGGACCGGATCGCGTAGTCTGTCCTGATGGAGAGGAATTTGAACTGGAAGATGGCGTCGACGGAGAAGATGGCGTCGACGGAGAAGACGGGATGGATTGTACCGTCGAAGAACCGGGCGACGGCACGACGGTGCTTTCCTGTGAGGATGGCACCGAGACGATTATCGAAGATGGTGAAGACGGCGAGGACGGCCAGGACGGTGTGCATTGCAGCGTCGAGGATAATGACGATGGATCCTACGATCTCATCTGCGATAACGGCCAGGAACTGACGTACTATGATGGTGAAGACGGCGAGGACGGCGAAGACGGTTATGAATGCCAGATTGCTCTGGCTTCCAACGGCTATCTCCTCAGTTGCGACGGTGGCGATACCGAGATTCTGTTGCCCGACGACGGCGATCAAGGCGGCTGCGTGGTCAATGACAATGGCGACAACACGGCGACCATCGATTGCCCCGACAGCCCGGAAGTCACCTTTCCGCTGACGATTCCGGAGTACGATCTCGAGGTTTTTGTCGCCAAATTTCAGGTCAACGATGAGGGCGACGCGGAAGCGGAGGCCATTATTCGCAATGCCGGAAATGGCGATTTTGAAAATGAGACGGTGTGGATCAAATTTTACTACGATGAAGAAGTCGGCGATGTTCCCACCGGTGGATTTGGCGATGAGCGAGATTTCTACAATGATCTGCTGGCTCCCAATGAAACCTACGTGTCACAGGAATCGAGATCCGTCGGCGATTCTGGGACCAACAAGGGCTGGGTTGTGATTCAGAATACCGATACCGACGATTACTACGATGTCTACGGACCGGTAGAGTACTCGCTCGATTAGTGATCGACCGTCAGCCATTACTTCGTCTCATTAAGGCCTGACTTACGCCGGGGCGCCGTCCGACAGGGCGGCGCCTTTTTTGTTTGTTTGCCGTCGAAGCAACACCGATGTGGTTGAAGCATCCCGGCGCCGTATTGTACAACTAAATCACCAATTGCTGTTGGAAATTTATAGGATCGTCACGAGTCGACTCACGTGATCGGTCGATACTAGTGCCTGATGTCTGATTTCTGATCTGGTCATTGCCGGCGTCAGAAAGCTCCCGGGCTGCGAGACAGCTGCGGGAGACTTTGTGATGGCTTCAGCGAAGTGAGGAAAAACGATGAGATATCGAGTGTTGCGGTCTGTGCTGGGACTGTTTGTCGTCGGCATCATGGCGGCGGGCTGCGGCGGAGAGACTGAGCAACAGCGCTGTGAGATCGGGGAGCTGGAGGATGGTTCGACCGGTGTGATCTGTCCCGACGGCTCCGAGTTTGCCGTCGAAGATGGCGCCGATGGGAGCGACGGCATCGACGGCGCCGATGGTACCCGTTGCGAGGTCGATGAGAGTCCGGATGGCTACGCGGAGATCACCTGCGAAGACGGCACCGAGGGAACCGTC